>JAEWIH010000007.1 GCA_023387245.1 Bacillota bacterium
TATTGATAATAATATTGATGTAGTGATTGTTAATGGTGAAAATGCGGCTCATGGTAAGGGGATTACTTACAATTTATATTTAGAATTAATAAATTTAGGGATAGATGTAATTACTTTAGGTAATCATGCCTTTGCTAAGAGAGAATTGTTATTACATATTCAACAAATGCCGAAATTGGTTAGACCTTACAATTTAGAGCCTTTGAATTTTGGTAGAAAATATTGTGTTGTTGATAGTGTTGATGGTAAGTTAGCGGTTGCTAATATTTGTGGACAAGTTTTTATGAATAATATAATTATTTCTCCGTTTGAGTGTTGTTCTCAATTTTTATCAACTGTAGATGCGGATATGTATTTTGTGGATTTTCATGGGGAAGCTACTGCTGAAAAACTGAGTTTTTTCTATAAATTCAATAAAGATTTAGTTGCTGTTGTTGGTACTCATACTCATATTCAGACTGCTGATGAGCGGATTGTTAATGGTTGTGCTTATATTAGCGATGTTGGTATGTGTGGTGTTTTTAATAGCGTTTTAGGGCGTGATATTAATGAGGTATTGTCTCTTATGGATGGTCATAAAACTAGTTATACGGTGGCTAAGGGTCAGGCTTGTTTAAATGGGGTAGTTATTAGTATTGCTGATAAGCGAGCTGTTGCTATTAAAAGAATTTGTCTTTTTGAATAAGGGTGTTATTTTAGCGCCCTTTTATTTATTTTTTTATTTTGTGAAATTATATTTGACTATTGTTAGTGAAATGATATACTAATATGGCATAGGAGGGAATATATGAAAAAAATATGCATTTGTTTATTATTATTTATTTTGATTGGTTGTACTTCTAGTAATAGTGGGTTAGTTGCTAATCAAAATTCATTTATTGATCATAATTCTGATAAAGTGATTATTAATGGTCACGAATATAATTATGATACTACTTCTGGGGCAACTGTTTTGCCTTCGCGTTCGGCTGATGGGGTTGAATATGTGCCGATGAGTTTGGAAGAAAAAGAAAAAATTATGCACTGGACAGCTACTCCGCCACTGGGATTGATTGAGGGAGAATATTATTTTATCGATCATAAATTTGGTCATTTTAATGATAAGTATGATGCTTTGATAGATTTAGTTATTAAGGATGGTAAAATTGTGCATGTTGAGATGGATGAGAAATTATCACCAACATACTATAATAAAACTTGGGCTAATCAGAAAAAGCGTAGAACGGGATATACATTTTTTCAATTTTCTAAGCCAAGAACTGATATTACTAAAGTTACTTGGGCAAATGGTGTTACTTTTTTAGAATATCAAATTTTAAAATACAATAGTTTGAATATAGATTTTTCGACTGTTTATGGTTCTACTAATAGTGCTAGAGATGGTTTTATTCCGGCAGTTAATTTATTGAAGGAACAAATTAAAAAACCGTCTGGCCAATATTATATTGGTTATACAAAAGAAACTAATGAAGGATTATTGGCTAGATTACAGCTTGTTTTTGAAAATGATAAAATTGTAAAGGCGTCTTATGATGAGATTTTTCCTGATACTAAAGAAGCGATTAAGAGCGAGTCTTTGAAGAAGTATTATCGTCAAAGCAAATATGATTCTATTGAATATCAAGCAGATTTTAATAATCAGTTTAATAAATTTAGTGATGCTTTAGTTGCTAAAATTATTGAAAATAATAGTCTTGAGTTTGAGGCTGATTTTAAGGATAAGGAATTTGTTGTATTTAAAGATTTGGCTAAAGATTTGAAAAATGTAATTGCGAAAATGCCTAAGGCACCATATAGTCATAATATTGGTAAGATTGATCAAAAACCAGAAAATATGATTATTGATGAAAATAATATTAGTCGCCAACAGGATATTGATATGTCCCTATTGAAATCGGTATATGATCAAGATGGACAAACATTAACTTTGGATGTTGAGGTTACTAATAAGTCTGATAAAGCATATAAATTTAAGACTGGTTCTTTCTATATGTATGTAATGAATACTCAAGGTATTTATGATACGGTGGCTGATCCAGATTCTAGACAGTTAGAAGTTGCTGCAAATAGTAAATTGGTAGTTACTTTAAAAGTTAAACCGATTTATAAAACTGATACTGATATGTCATTGAAGTATGATGGCTTGAATAAAATTTATCATTCAATGAATGTTTCTAAATAATGGAGATTAAACTTTAATTAGTAAAAAAGATTATGAATTAATATGTTCATAATCTTTTTTAAATCTTATAATTTAGTATCGTCGATATTTTCTAGCCAATTATCGATAGTTTTCATTGTGTGGTCTAAAGAACCTTTTTCAAAAGGTGAAACTAGATTACCAAGTTTACATATTTCTCTAAATGTTAATGTTCCTCCGACTTTACAAATGTTTAAATAGTCGTTCCAATATTCAGGATTTTTATCAAATTGACTTTTCTTTAAAAATTGGAAGGCACATACTTGAGCTAAAGTGTAGTCGATATAATAGAAAGGAGCTTCAAAAACATGTGCTTGTAGTAACCATCTAAATCCTCTTCTAATATCATTTTCATCTTCCCATTCAATATCTGGACGATACATAGCATCTAAATCTTTCCATAAATCTCGTCGTTGTTTTGGACTTAGTTGTGGGTTTTTATAAACTTCGTGTTGGAAGTGATCTATGGCTACTCCGTATGGTAAAAAACTAACGGCTTCTGAAAGATGTTTGAAGCGATATTTATCGGCATCTTTTCCAAAAAATTTATCCATATATGGCCAAGCTATAAATTCCATACTCATTGAATGAATTTCACAACTTTCACTAGTCGGCATAATACAGTCAATTGGATAAATGTTTCTAGACATATATCCTTGGAATGCGTGTCCTGCTTCATGTGTTAGTACATCGATGTCGTCGGTAGTTCCGTTGAAGTTTGAGAAAATAAATGGTACACCGTAATTATAAATCATTGTCATATAACCGCCATTTTGTTTATTGGGTTTAGATATTAAATCTAGTAAATGGCACTTAGTCATCATATTGAAAAATTCGCCAATTTCTGGTGACATATCTTCATACATTTCTTTGGCGGCCAATACAGTGTCTTCAAAGTTACCGATTGGTTTTGGGTTGCCGTCAGTATAGGTTAATTTAATGTCATAAATATAAGTTTTATCGATGCCTAAACGTTTAGCTTGTCTTTTTCTTAGTTTTTGGACGATTGGAGTAACGGTTTCTAGTATTTGTTTACGATAAATTTCGACCATTTCTTGATTATAATCTAATCTTTGATTTCTTAAATATCCGACTTCAATAAAATTTTTGTATCCTAATTTAATAGCAATTGCATGCCTAACTTTTACTAATTTATCGAATATGTCGTCAAATTTTTCTAAATTATCTTGGATAAAGTTATTTAGGGCAGTATATGCTTGTTTTCGGATATTTTGTTCTTTATGAGATAAATAGGGAGACATTTGACTAATAGTTAGTTCTTTGTCATCAAATTTAATAATGGCGCTAGCGATTAATTTTGAATAGGTACTAGTTAATTTATTTTCTTCTTGTAGTTCGTTAATAATAGTATCATTAAATGCTTTTAGTTCGTTTTCTAATTTAAGAAATAAAGTTTTTGGATAATCTTTTTTAAAGTTTTCGATAAATTCTGATTTTAATAATTGTTTATAAAATTCATTATTGGTTGATATAACTATAGGATAGTTTTCGTCCCAATAATTTCTTTCTTTTTCATAAAATTCATCGGCTGTATTAATTGAGTAGCGAATACTAGCTATTTCAGTGGCTGTTGCTAGTTGGCTATAAATTTGATTAAAGCTTTTGAATATATCATTGGCTTTTGAATATGATGTAGCCATTTTTAAATCATGTGTTAAATTTGATACTTGTTTTTTATAATCATTAATATCGATTCTTTTATATTCGAATTGTTCAAATGTCAACATATTATGACCTCCTTTGATTTAAATATACTATATCATTTTTTGAATTGTCTTAAAAGTGGGATTTTATTTGGTAACTATTTTTATATTTTAAGTGTAAACGCTTGCTATTGAGAATAAAAAAAGATATCATAATAATAAGAGGTGATGACACATGACAAAAATTGTAGGTGCGTTTGTAAATATAGTTTTTGTTTGTGTTTTATACTGTTTAAAAGATAGGTTTTTGCCTGTCTTTTTTGTTTGATGAAGGAGGTTATTGTTATGGATCAAACAAGTCATAGTTTATGGGCTGCTGGTGCTAGTGGTGATTTAGAATTAATTAAACAATTAATTAAAGAAGGTGCTGATGTTAATTATGTTAATGGTGATGGTAGAAGTGCTTTGATGAGGAGTGCTAAGCGCGGATTTAGAGATGTTGTTGAATATTTGTTATCGATGGGTGCTGATCCGAATTTAGTGGATAAAAATAATAAAAATGCTTTGATGGGTGCTGCTAAAAAGGGACATTTAGATATTTGTAAATTATTAGTTGATGCTGGTTGCGATATTAATGTTTCTGATAATAATGGAAGAACCGCTTTGATGCGAGCAGCATTTTTGGGTCAATTAAATGTGGTTGCTTATTTATTGAGTAAGGGTGTTGATGTTAATGCTCAGGATAATATGGGGCGTAGTGCTTTGATGGAGGCGTGTGTTGCTTATCGTTTGGAGTGTGTTAAGGAACTAGTGAATAATGGTGCTGATGTCAATGCCCAGGATAATAATGGTTGTAGTGCTTTAATGCGTGCTAGTTATTTGGGTTATGTTGAGTTGGTTAATTTCTTATTAGAGCATGGTGCTGATAAAGAGTTACTTGATAATAGCGGCCAAAAGGCTATACATTATGTTCGTCAAGAAAATTTAGATCAGCTAAAGGATATATTGAAATAGGGGGGTAAAGATTTATGAAAGACTATTTGGCGCATCAAGTGCGGAATGTGGCTTTGCTTGGTCATTCTGGTTGTGGTAAGTCTAGTATTATTGAAGCGATTTTATATTATAATAAAGTGATTGATCGCATGGATAAAACTAGTAGTATGGATTATGATAGTGAGGAGGTTAAAAGAGGACAATCTATTTATACTTCTTTAGCTCCGATTGAATGGAATGATTGTAAAATTAATTTTTTAGATACTCCTGGTTATTTTGATTTTTATGGTGAGACATATGCTGGATTGAGTGTTGCTGATAATGCTTTGATTGTGGTTTCTGCTAGGGATGGTGTTGAGACTGGTACTGAGAAGGCTTATGAGATGGCGGTTGCTAGAAAATTGCCGACATTGTTTTTTGTTAATAAGATGGATGATGATCATGCTGATTTTCATAAAGTATATGATCAATTGCGTACAGTTTTTGGTCAAAAGGTTATTGCTTTTGAGTTGCCGATAGAGGAGAATGGGAAAGTTGTTGGTTCGGTAAATATTTTGCGTAAAAAGGCTTGGTATTATAATGATTCTAAAAATGCTAAAGATGTGCCGGCTAACTTAGTTTCGACTGTTGAGGCTTATTATGGTCAAATTTGTGAGGCTTTGGCTATGATGGATGATGAGTTGATGGAGTCTTATTTTGATGCTGGTGAGTTTAGTGAAGATCAAATTATTAAGGGTTTATCTTTGGCTGTTCGTGCTGGTGAAATTGTTCCTGTTTATTGTGGTAGTGCTTTAGAGTTGACTGGTATTTGGCGTTTATTAGATTTAATTACTGAATATTTTCCTAGTTATGCAGAAAAAGGTAGCATTACTGCTTTAGATAGTCGTGGTCAAGAAGTGGTTTTATCTACTAATGAAAATGAGAACATGAGTGCGGTTGTTTTTAAGACGATTGTTGATCCTTTTGTTGGTAGAATATCTTATTTAAAGGTTATGACTGGGGTGTTGAGTACTGATAGTCAGGTTGTGAATTCTAATAAAGATGTTGTTGAAAAAGTGGGACAAATCTTTTCTATTAGAGGGAAGCATCAAATTGCTGTTGGAAAATTGTTTACTGGTGATATTGGTGCGGTAGTTAAATTACAGAATACAAGTACTAATGATACGTTGTGTAGTAAGGATAAAGTTGTTAAATATCCGGCTATGAATATGTTGAAGGCGATGTTGTCGGTTGCTATTTGGCCTAAGACTAAAAATGATGAGGATAAGTTATCTTCTTCTTTACAAAGGGTGTTGGAGGAAGATCAGAGTGCTCGTTTGGAGACTAATACTGAGACTAATGAAATGTTACTTTATGGTCAGGGTGATCAGCATATTGATGTTTTGTTGAATAAGTTGAAGAATAAATATAAAGTTGAAGTTACTACTTCTTTACCGACGGTGCCTTATCGTGAGACGATTATGTCTAAAGTGCAGGGCGAGGGTAAACATAAAAAGCAATCTGGTGGTGCCGGTCAATATGGGCATGTATTTGTTACGTTTGAGCCATATGATACTGATGAGATGGTGTTTGAGGAAACGGTTTTTGGTGGTGCGGTTCCTAGACAGTATTTTCCGGCGGTTGAGGCTGGGTTGCGTGAGTGTATGAAAAAAGGTGTTTTGGCTGGTTATAATGTTGTTGGTGTTAAGGCTACTTTGACTGATGGTTCTTATCATGATGTTGATTCTAAGGAAATTGCGTTTAAGGCGGCTGCGAGATTGGCTTATTTGGCTGCTATGCCAAAGGCTAAACCAGTTATTTTGGAGCCGATTGTTAAGGTGGATGTAGTTGTTGGTGAGGACTATGTTGGTACGGTTATTGGTGATTTTAATAAGCGTCGAGGTATGATTTTGGGTATGGAGATGCTTGGTAATAATAAACAACGGGTTAGTGCGGAAGTGCCGATGTCTGAAATGATGAATTATGCTACACAATTACGTTCTTTTACTCAAGGTAGAGGCTATTATGATCAAGAATTTGTGCGTTATCAAAGAGCGCCACAAGATGTTATGGATAAAGTTATTTTAGAAGCTCAGAGAAGAAATAAAGAAGCAGAGTAAAATAAATTAAATATTCCTTTTGTTTACTATTAACAAAGGGAATATTTTTTTAGTGATTTTTTTTACAATTATAAGATTTTGTGGTAAAATAAAGGTAACAAAACTGGATATTATATTTTTATTTTAAGTGATTGTAAATATAATATTAGTAACTTACAAATTAAATGTGTATTGAAAGGCACATGATTAGGTATAGACCAATGAAAAATATATCTTTATAATATTTAAATTTATTTTAGAAAATTCAGAGAAGGTAAATTATCATGTTAAGAAAAATAAATTTATTTGTTGTTTTTTGTTTGGCTGTTTTTTGTTTGTTTCTATAGTACATAATATTAGTGCCCAGGATCATAATTTTTATGCTTATTCTAATATTGAAGAAAAATATGATGTTCATGCTAGAAATAATGTAGTAAGACATATTATGACTAATCCAGTGAATAATACTAATTTTTCAGGGCTTAAGTTAGGTCGTGGTATAAAAATTTATGATCCAAATGATTTGCCTAAGTTTTTATATCCAGTATGGGCTAATAATAAAATAATTGGTAGTTTGTTAGTTATAGATGATAATGGTGAATTATCATGTGTATACACCGATGTATATAATCAAAAATTGAATTCTTTAATTAGGATTACAAGCAAAGAAAAACCAATGACATTAATAGTTGATAATAGAGGTTTGTTGGCTGTTATTGATAATGAATGGTATGGGCTAAGTAATGATGATCGGGGTGTTTTTAATGGTGAAATTCCGTATGATAAAAATATTGTTAATGCTTTTGAAGATTTATATTTAGTTATGCCAATTAGTTATAAAATACCTACAGGTTATTCTCTTCCTTGGAAGGTTTATGAAGTTCAGAGAGGATATTATTGTTATTCTTATGCTTTAGGTAATATTCTTTTGAATAAGGGTTATAAATATAGACCGGCAGATATTCAAAAATTTATGAACTATTCTACTGATGCTTCGAATTATGAGATGAACAATTATTTAAAATCAATTGGTAAAAAAAGCACTTATTCTAGTAGTGGTACTTTGGCTTTTAGTACTGTTAAAAATGCGATTTATCATAACAAAGATTATATTTATATTGCTGCATGTAGAAAAAACGAGAAAAACGAAAGGGTATGCCATGCTTTTGTGATTACTGGTTATTTTCAAGATGCTGATAGTAAATTAAATAGTTATTCGGTATGGAATCCGTGGTATGATCAACAACAAACATTTGATGATAAAAGTAAGCTAATTACGACAAATGATTCTCGTGTTTATAAGTGGGATGCTGGTTATTTGTATAATATTAAATGAGGATAAATTTTATGAAAAAAATATTATTGTTTTTAGTTCTATTATTATGTTTGTTAGTTGGTTGTGAGTCAAAAGAACGAATTATCATTGGGACTTATGAAAATGAATATCCACCTTTTAAACATGGTATATTAACAAGTGATGAATCATCAATCATTTATAAATATTTAAAAAATTTTGATGGTAATAAATACAAAGTTCTTGATGATAGTCGGGTGGGTGATGGAGTTACATTATCTATTCAAACAGATAAAAAAGAGTATTCCTTATATTATTTAGGTAAAAAGCATATATCAATTTCCGGTAAACTTTATGATATTTTGGATTTTCCCGAGGATATAATTAGGATTATTGATAAATATAAATAAATAAGAACGGTTTAAATGCTGCTTTTGGATAACATAACTTAGAGGCAGTTTTATAAAATTTAACGGCGGACTAAAAAGGTGGAACGATAAATTTAAAGTACTGATTTCGACTTATAAAAAAGTTATTTCTGTATTGAGCCCATAATTTGAAAAAAAATTAAATATCGGGTTAAATACATTGAAAAACAAATCTGCTCTATTAAAATTATTCCACTATAAAGGTCCGTCTTTAAGTTTGGCGATATAAGGTGTTTAACCTTTTTGTGTGATTTGTAATTTATAAAAAGAAAATTATTATGAAAGGATTAAAATTTTGTATAGATTATAGAAATATCATTTGGGGAGACAGGTTTTAGAAATTTTATTTCATAATTTTATAAAAATTTAAAAATAATAGTTGATTTTTATCTAAAATGGAGTTAATATATAAGGGCTTATGGTTGCCTCGTTGGAGGCTTGCTTTTAGGTAAGCGATGGCACACCTGTATGTGTGTAATAGAAGGGAGAAACTAATGCCTACAATTAATCAATTGGTGAATAAAGGTCGCCAAAATAAAGTGTGGAAATCTAAATCGCCGGCTTTACAAAAAACTTTAAATACTTTAAAGCGTGAAGCGACTAAGGTTAATTCACCACAAAAGCGTGGTGTTTGTACTCGTGTTGGTACAATGACACCTAAAAAACCCAACTCTGCGTTGCGTAAATATGCTCGTGTGCGTTTGAGTAATGGAATGGAAGTAACTGCATATATTCCTGGTATTGGTCATAATTTACAAGAACACTCGGTTGTTTTAATTCGTGGTGGTCGTGTTAAGGACTTGCCAGGTGTTAGATATCATATTATTCGTGGTACGATGGATTGCGCTGGTGTTGATAAGCGTAAACAAGGGCGCTCATTGTATGGTACTAAAAAGCCTAAGGCTTAATTGAAAGGAGTGTTGAAGGATGCCTAGAAAAGGTAGTGTAGCTAAGAGAGATGTATTGGCTGATCCAATTTATAATTCGAAATTAGTTACTCGTTTAATTAATAAAATCATGATTGATGGTAAAAAAGGTGTTGCCCAAAACATTTTATATAGAGCTTTTGAGATTGTTGAAGAGAAAACTTCAAAACAAGCTATGGAAGTTTTTGAACAAGCTTTGGGTAATATTATGCCTTTGTTGGAATTGAAGGCTCGTCGTGTTGGGGGTTCAAATTATCAAGTTCCAGTAGAGGTTTCTGCTGAAAGACGTTTAACTTTAGGTTTGCGTTGGTTAGTAAATTATTCGCGTTTGCGTAATGAAAAGACAATGCAATCACGTTTGGCTGCTGAAATTATTGATGCTGCTAATGGAGTTGGTGCTTCTGTTAAAAAACGTGATGATGTTCATAGAATGGCTGAAGCTAATAAAGCTTTTGCGCATTTCCGTTGGTAATAGGTTGGTTGTTATATGGGACGTGAGTTTGCATTGAAGGATACTCGTAATATTGGGATTATGGCTC
Source organism: Bacillota bacterium (assembly GCA_023387245.1). Lineage (GTDB taxonomy): Bacteria > Bacillota_I > Bacilli_A > Erysipelotrichales > Erysipelotrichaceae > DUUI01. The sequence continues at coordinate 10,123 of JAEWIH010000007.1, forward strand.
ATATTGATGCGGGTAAAACTACGACTACTGAACGGATATTATATTATACTGGTAAAATTCATAAAATTGGTGAGACACATGATGGTGGTTCACAAATGGATTGGATGGAGCAAGAGAAAGAAAGAGGGATTACAATTACTTCGGCGGCTACTACAGCTCAGTGGAAAGGCCATCGTATTAATGTAATTGATACTCCTGGGCACGTTGATTTTACTGTTGAGGTTGAGCGTTCTTTGCGTGTTTTAGATGGTGCTGTTACAGTATTGGATGCTAAGGCAGGTGTTGAGCCTCAGACAGAAACAGTGTGGCGTCAGGCTACTACTTATGGTGTGCCTAGAATTGTTTTTGTTAATAAAATGGATGCTACCGGTGCTGATTTCTATATGTCTATTAATACTATTAAATCACGCTTAGGGGCTAAGACGGCTGCTATTCAAATGCCGATTG
>JAEWIH010000029.1 GCA_023387245.1 Bacillota bacterium
CACTGGGGCAAAAAAACAAAAAACAAAAAATAGATAGTAGGCAAAAATACAAAAAGCTAAAAGATTTATGATCAGAGGAAAGAGGGGTGTCGAAAATGGACAATATTCAGATTTTTAATTTTGAAAATTACGAAGTAAGAACAACACTAATTAATGGCGAGCCGTATTTTGTCGGTAAAGATGTTGCGGAGATATTGGGGTACACTAACACAAAAGACGCTATTAAGAATCATGTTGAACCAGAAGATAAAACAGTAATTCAAAGGTCGCAAATGGCTACCTTAGAGAATTTCCCTAATAGAGGGCTAACATTGATTAATGAGAGCGGATTATATAGCTTAATTTTTTCAAGCAAGTTAGAAAATGCTAAAAAATTTAAGCATTGGGTAACCAGTGAAGTGTTACCAAGTATAAGAAAGAACGGCGGTTATATTTATAATCAAGACAATTTAACAGCGGAGCAAATTCTAGCCAACGCTATTAAGGTTGCTGAAAAAGTCATTGCTGATAAAGATAAACTAATCGAAGAGATGAGACCTAAAGCAATTTTTGCGGATGCCGTGAGTTGTTCAGATAGCACGATTTTAATTGGTGATTTAGCCAAGATTTTAAAAGGTAAGGGAGTTACGATTGGGGCAAAAAGATTGTTTGAATTTTTAAGGGATAAAAGCTACTTAATTAAACAAAAAGGAACAGCGTACAACATGCCAACACAACGTTCAATGGAGCTGGGTTTGTTTAAAATCAAAGAGACGGCAATTACTCATTCAGATGGACACATTTCAATTAATAAAACGCCTAAAGTCACAGGAAAAGGGCAACAATATTTTATAAATTTATTTTTAAATAAAGGGGCAATATGATGAAACGCTTAACGGTTGATGAAGTTGCTAAGATTCTGGGCAAACGCCCTCAATTTGTGCGGTTATTACTACAACAAGATAAAGTTGATTGGGGCTGTGCCGTCAAGATGGGGATAAAGTGGTCTTATCATATATCACCGCATAAATTCCAGGAATATATAGGGGAAGTAGGAGGGAATGATAAAAATAATGATTCTATTCAATGACATTACATTTAATATCTTTACGATAATGGGATTTATATCTTTATTCGCTTTAATTGTATTGATTTTTTTAATCATTAATTATTTATGCAAGAACCATCAAAAAGAAAAAGAAAGAAAGTTAATTACTGCTTATATTGAAAGAAAGGATACTGAAAATGCCAGAATTAAGTTATAGTGTTTTAGATATGATACTAGCCGTTATATTAGGGGTAGGAATCGGGTATTTCACACCTAAATTTTTGGGGAAAGAAATGGATGACCTATTAGAAAGATGGTCACAAAATTATGAGTAACAAAAAAGAAGGCAACCGTTTTGAAAATGAATTATGTCGTATGCTCTCAAATTTCCACATCTGGGCACACAATTTCTCTCAAAATCATAGCGGTCAGCCTGTAGATATTATAGCAGTAAAAAATGAAAAAGCATATTTAATAGAAGCCAAAGTTTGTTCTAAACCGTATTTCTTATTTTCAAGAATTGAAGATAATCAACACTATGCCATTCAACAGTGGCAAACATGTGGTAACACAGAATGTTATTTCGCTATAAAATTCGACGATATAATTTATATGATTGGTTATACATCTCTAATGATTTTTAAACACGCATATAATTTTAAAAGAATTAGTAAAGAATATATATCTAAATTGGGTGTAACATTAGAAGAATGGATACGAGGGGTAATCGAGTAATGATTATTAAGGTTTCAAGTAATTTATTAGTCGAAAATCCAACTCCTGAAATTCGAGAATGGTGTAATTCTCATTTAGTAATTTCAAATCCAGAATACATGAAAAAGGCTAGAATGAATTTATGGTTAGGTGATACACCTAATAAAATATGGCTATACGAACAAAATTCCGAAAATTTGATTTTACCTTATGGAGTTTTGAGGTATATTCCTAAAGAAATTACCGATACAGCTTGTTTTGTTAGCTGTTTTAAAAATCATAGAAGTATTGATTATAAAGCTAATGTAAATTTATATGATTATCAAGAAAGAGCTGTTGTAGCATTAATAAAAGCAAAATATGGCATTTTACAAAGTCCGGCAGGAAGTGGAAAAACACAGATAGGAATTGCTTTAGCAGCTAAATTAAGCAAAAAAACATTGTGGCTTTGTCATACTTTAGATTTAGTGAAGCAATCTAAAGAAAGAGCTGAAATGTATATAGATAAAGATCTAATAGGTACCATTACAGAGGGTAAAGTCCAAATTGGAAAAGCAATTACTTTCGCTACAATTCAAACATTATCTAAATTAGATTTACCACTATATAAAGACGAATGGGATTGCATCATCACAGATGAAGTGCATAGAGTAGCTGGTAGTCCTGGAGCAATAACTCAATATCAAAAAATTTTGAATAATTTATCAGCTAGACATAAATATGGATTGTCTGCAACGGTTCATAGATCAGATGGATTAATTGAGGCCACTTTTGCATTAGTTGGGAATGTAGTGTACAAAATCGAATCACAGGAAGTAGCTGAAAAAATAATGAGAGTTGGGATTGTTCCCATATCTACAAATGTAGGAATGGATAAAAAAGCACTAAATTCCGATGGTACTATTAATTATTCAAAGTTGATTTCTTATCTTTGCGAAGATAATCACCGAAACAATGTAATTATTAGAAATATAGAAAATAAATCTTCTTTAATTTTATCCGAAAGGTTAGAACATTTAAATGTATTAATGTCTATGTTACCCGATGATATGAAAAAAGATGCTGTAATGATTAGTGGTAAAATGAGTACTAAAAAAGGCAAACAGGATAGAGCGCAAGCAATTGAAGATATGCGTAGTGGTAAAAAGAAATTTTTGTTTGCTACATATGCTTTGGCTAAAGAGGGATTGGATATACCGAGATTAGAAAGATTATATCTTACTACTCCGCAAAAGGATTATGCGGTTATTACTCAAAGTATCGGGCGAATTTCAAGAATTTGCGATGATAAAAATGAGCCGAAATGCTATGATTTTGTAGATAATATAGGGTATTTGATTAAAAATTATAAATTAAGATGTAAAACATATAAAGCTCTGAACTGTTATTTTTCGGATATGGTGCTAATATGCTAACAGTCATTGAATTATTTTCAGGTATAGGTGCTCCACGTAAAGCGTTAATTAATCTTGGGATAGATCATATAGTAGAAGGTATTTCCGAGATAGATAAATGGGCTTTAAAGTCATATGAAAGTATATATGGTCCGACTAAAAATTATGGTGATATATCTAAAATTAGTGAATTAAATTACGCTGATTTATGGACGTACGGATTCCCGTGTCAAGATATTTCAATTGCTGGTAATAAACTAGGAATAATCGAAAACGTAACTAGAAGTGGATTATTATACCATGTAAAAAGATTATTAGACATTTCATATAGAAAGAATCAATTGCCAAAATATTTACTAATGGAAAATGTAAAAAACTTACTTAGTTATAAATTCATAAAAGATTTTAATAATTGGTGTAAATATTTAGAATCCATAGGTTATACAAATTATTATCAAGTATTGAATGCAAAAGATTACGGTATTCCGCAAAATAGAGAAAGAGTTATATTAGTTAGTGTACGAAATGATATACATAAGAATTTTGAATTTCCAATTAAACAAAAACTTAAATTAAAATTAGGTGACATATTAGAACAAGAGGTAGCTGAAAATTTTTATTTAACGGATATACAAATAAAAAAGTTATTAATAACAACATTTAGAAACTCTTCATATAGCGGTAGAGTATCGAACCCAAATAGTATTTGTGGTACGCTACTAGCTAGGGATCATTGTGGACCGAAATGTATCGAAATTAGTATAATCGATGATTGTTATAATTCACGTGATGTGCGAATTTTTAATAAAATATCACCCACACTAAGAGCTAATAGGCAAGGATTAAAAGTATTGGAAAATAAAGTAATCAGAAAATTAACACCTTTAGAGTATTGGAGATTAATGGGTTTTAGTGATGATGATTTCAATAAAGCAAAATCAGTATGCAGCAATACCCAATTATATAAACAAGCTGGAAACAGTATTGTCGTTAATGTATTGGAAGCTGTTTTTAGAAAGTTATTATTATGAGTTTAGTAATTTATGATTGTGAAGTATTCAAAAATGATTGGATTGTAGTATTAAAAGATTTTACTACTAAAGATTATACTGTTATTCATAATGACAACGATTATTTAAAATCTGTATTAAATTCTAACGATATATATGTTGGATTTAATTCCAAACATTATGACCAATATATAATTAAGGGAATTGTGTGTGGTTTAACCCCCGTTGAATTAAAGGAATTAAGTGATTTTATTATAAATGGTGGTCAAGGATGGTCTTATTCATCTTTAAATGATTTTTATTTTAAATTTAATAATGTTGATATAAAAGATGATATGCAAATGGGATTATCTCTAAAATCAATAGAGGGTCATTTATATTTACCAATATTAGAAAGTGAAATAGATTTCACAACAGAAAATAAATTAACAGAACAGCAAGTGCTAGAAACGATAAAATACTGTAAATATGATGTTGATTGTACTGAAAAAATATTAGAATTACGGACAAGTTATTTAAAAACAAAAGTTAATTTAGGTAAACGCGTTGGTATAGGAGCTGAAAAAGCTATGGGATTAACTAATGCTAAATTAACAGCTAAGCTATTGGGTGCAAGTAGAAAAGAATGGAAAGACGGTCGCGAATATGTTTTTCCGACAAATCTTGATTTGAATATAATCCCAACTGAAATAATAGATTTTTTCAATACTATACATGATAAATCAATTAGTGACGATGAATTATTTAGTACATCATTGATCATAAATTTAGGAGATATGGAGTGTAAATATGCCTGGGGTGGTGTTCACGGTAGTAAGACGAGTTATCATGAAGAATCTACCTCGACACGTATAATTCAAAATAGAGATGTAGCTAGTTTATATCCCACTTTGATTGAAGAATATAATTATTTATCAAGAAATGTAGCAGATCCTAATATTTATTATCAAATGAAAAAAGATAGAATAGCTGCTAAACATTCTGGAGATAGTCAAACAGCTTGTGATTTAAAGCTTCCTTTAAATACTTTATCTGGAGCACAGGAAAATCCATTTAATGATTTATATGATCCATTACCAACTCGTTCTTTGAGAATTTCAGGTCAATTGTTTTTAACAGTTTTAGCTATGCGATTAATTAATAATTGCAAGACAATTAAACTATTAAATTTAAATACAGATGGAATTATGTATTCGGTTGATAAATCAGAGTTAAGTATGGTCGATGATATTTGTAGTAGATGGGAAAAAGAAAATAAATTTGAATTAGAAATTGACAATATATCCAAAGTGTGGATTAAAGATGTTAATAATTTGTTATTAATTAAAGATAATGGCAAGGTAAAAACAGTTGGTGGTTATTTAAATTATGGGATATCTAATAAAGGTGCGTGGTCCATTAACAATAATATGATCATAGTAAAAAAAGCTTTAATTGAATATTTTGTAAATAACACTCCAATAGAAGCCACTATTAATAATTCAACAAATATTTTTGATTTTCAATTGATAGCTAAGGCTGGTTCTAAATATAAAGAAGTATTTCATTTAGTTGATAACCAAAGAATTCCAATTCAAAGAGTAAATAG
>JAEWIH010000034.1 GCA_023387245.1 Bacillota bacterium
TCATATGGCGATCTAGTAAATTATATGAATACTGATTTAATTCATTCATAATAATTTGATAATCAGAAATTGGATCCCTTTGTTGATGATAACCTGACATATCAACTACATGAACTAAAACTTTTGATCTTTCAATATGTTTCAAAAATTGTAATCCTAATCCTTTTCCTTTACTAGCACATTCAATAATACCAGGCAAATCAGCCATAACAAAACTTCTTCTATCTTTTGTTTCAACAACACCTAATTGAGGAATTAATGTTGTAAATTGATAATCAGCAATTTCGGGTTTTGCGGCTGAGACAACACTTAACAATGTCGATTTACCAGCACTAGGAAAACCAACTAAACCAACATCAGCTAATAATTTTAATTCAACTTCTATTTCAAAAGATTCACCAATAGTTCCCTTTTCAGCATATGATGGAGCACTATTTTTACTAGTAGCCAATTTACTATTACCTCTACCCCCAATACCCCCCTTAGCAACAACTAACATTTGGTCATTTTTAATTACTTCACCAATAATAAAATTATTGTCCAATCTTCTAACAATAGTACCCAGTGGAACATTAATAATTAAATCATTACCATTTGCTCCATGCATTTTTTTATTTTTACCATTTTCACCATGAGCAGCCTTTAAATGATGTTTATATCTTAAATCCAATAAAGTTGATTTATTAGAATCGCCTTTAAAAATAATATTACCACCATTACCGCCATCACCACCAAAAGGGCCTCCATATGCTACATATTTTTCATGACGAAAACTAGCCAACCCATCACCACCATTTCCGGCAGTAACTAAAATCTTTGTCTTATCAATAAACATATATTCACCTCATTATTTAAAAAAGCCTCCCTGCGGAAGCTTAATTATGCTTTTGGATAAACTGAAACACGTTTTTTATCTTTACCAACACGTTCAAAGGCAACAATTCCATCAACTTTAGCAAATAATGTATCATCGCCACCACGACCAACATTTACACCTGGATGAATCTTAGTCCCTCTTTGACGGTATAAGATTGAACCAGCAGTAACCATTTGTCCATCAGCTCTTTTTGCTCCTAGACGTTTAGAATGAGAATCACGACCATTTTTTGTCGAACCAACACCTTTTTTAGAAGCAAAAAATTGTAAATTTAAAACAAACTTCATTGTTTAAACCTCCTAATTTTTATGTATTCAGAAAATTGATTAGAAATCGTTAATAGTTGAATTAATAATGCCTTAAACAATATATCAACTACTTCATGATTAACTAATTTTTCAAAAACTATTTTAGTATTTTTTTCATCAATATTAATCGAAACAGCATCTAAACATAATTCATTAAAACTATTAGCCATTCCAAAAGCTATCGAAGAAATACCAGCACACACTAAATCATGACCTTTTATATCATAATTAGCATGATCATATATACAAATACTCTTTAAATTATCATCATCTTGATAAAATAAATCTATCTTAACCATTAATCTCTTTAACAACTAAACGAGTATATGGTTGACGATGACCTTGACGGCGATGAGTCGAACCACTCTTTGGACGATATTTAAAAATTCTAATTTTACGGCCCTTACCTTGTTTTTCAACCTCTGCCACTACAGTAGCACTTTCTACATATGGATTACCAATTTTCAATGATCCATCAGACACAGCAACTACTTTATCGAAAGTTATAGAATCTCCAACATTAGCATCTAATTTTTCAACCCAAATAACTTGTCCTTTTTCAACTCGCAACTGTTTTCCACCAGTTTCAATAATAGCGTACATAGTGCACCTCCTTAACTAACTTATAAAGACGCGCCAACATTGGTGGTAAAATTACACTTAAACCAAAATTGAGCGGTGGATATCCACAAACGCCAAACACTATAAGCTATTAGATTATAGCACAATACAATATCCAAAACAAGCTATTTTTTAAACTTCAAATTGTACATGCTTAAATGGCAATCTTTTAGCTTCAAACATAAATATTTTAGCTTTCTTACTCCGATTATCAAATAATAATTTAAACCTAGAAACAGCTAAATTATTTTGATATAAACAAACCATTAATTGTTGTAAATATCGAGTCGGAAACAATCCATAAAAACGACCATTTGGCATTAAATTTCGATTAACACCCCTAATCCATTCATCCATTGGACAATATGTTTGTTGTCTAGCAACTTCCAAAAAATAACTTTTATTTTTTAAACTATTTTCATAATAAGGAGGATTAGAAATAATAACATCAAACTTTTTAATATCATTATATTCTTGAATAGAACAATTAATAAACTCAGCATCCGGACAATTTAATTTCGCTAATTCTAAAGCTTCAGACAAAATATCAATACCAACTAATTGACTAGCCCCTTTATTTTTCGCAAACATTAATAATATGCCATTATTTGTCCCAATATCTAAAACCCGATCCGATTTCTTAACTTTTAAAAACATTCCTAAAGAAATACTATCACTATTAAACTTAAACATATCTTTACGCTGAATAATTTTTTGTCCCAAATTATCGACATAATCAATATTAATCATTTCCTGGAACAATGACATAAAATGTTGTCTCCTTACCCTTTATACAATTTAAACCATATTTAAAATTACAACGCTCACAAATTGCTTTACAAATTGCTAAACCTAATCCACTACCATTAATATTCCGAGTCAATGTACGATCAGTTTTATAATATCGCTGCCAAATATTATCAACTTCACTATCATCAATACCACATCCATGATCAATAACACTAATCAAAACATCATTACCACTTTGATTTAACAATTCAATTCTAATACCAATATATAAATCATCCCCAACATGCTTAATCGCATTAGAAATATAATTAATTATAACTAGTCGTAATTGATTTCGATCACAACTAACAATATATTTTTGATTTTTATCATACACAATATCAAAATTTAGTTCATGTTGTTTAAATAATTTAATTATTTCTTCAACTAGTTTAATCAAATCAAAATTAATAATATTTAATCTTGAATTAGATGTTTCTAATTTTGATAATAACATCATATCATCAATTAAAGTATCAATGTAGGAAACTTCATTAATAATAATTTGACAATTTTCACTTAATACTTCGTTATTATTATCATTTAATTCCGAAATTAATTGAGCATAAGCAGAAATAGATGCTAAAGGAGTTTTTAAATCATGACTTAAATTAGCCAATAACTCTTTACGCAACCGATCAACCCTAGCAATTTCCTTGCTAGCAAAATTTAGTGAATTTGCTAGTAAATTTAGTTCATTATAACTATCACTTTTAAAATGGATCCCAAACTTACCTTGCCCCAATAATTTAGCAGTAGTAGACATTTTCTTAATCGGTTTAATAACTAAATCCGTTAAAAAAATAATTAATAAAAAGCCAATACCAAAAGCTAATAACGAAATTAATGTAATTTGGTTTTTCAATACATCAACTGTAGGTTGTACTAATTCATATGGAGTATTAACAAATAAATAATATTCTTGATTATTAACAATCACTTTTTGACCATAAAATAATTGTCTAATTATATGATTATTTGGTTTAACCGTAAAAAAGTAATTGTTTTGATTTTGCTTATCTAATAAATTAATATATTGTTTCATTTGTAATGATTCATCACCAGAATCAGCAACTGAAATCGGAGCAACTAAATAATCTAAATAACAATAAAAATCCGTAGAAGATAATGCCATAACTTGTTTAGCAGATTTATTAAATGCATAAACACATAAATTATTTTTTATAGCCAATTGTTGAATATTATATAATGATTCAGTATTTTTTAAAAAAATATAATCGGAAAAAGGTTTAATTACTTGGTTGGTAGTATTAATAACTCTTTGAAAAGTTTGATGGCGATAAAAATTAGGCAACAAAACAATTTGTAAAGTATAAATTAAAATAATAATTAAACTAATAATAAACATGAAACAAATAAATAATTTAAAACCGATACTATTCGATAAATATTTAATTTTTTTCAAAAACATAACCAACACCTCTCACCGTTTTAATAATATGTCGATCATTTACTAATATTTTACGAATAGACTTAATTAAAACATCCACACTTCTCTCTTCCACATCTTCATTATCACCCCAAACATTATCTAAAATTTGTTGTCTAGACAAAACTTGATTAGGATGATTAATAAAATATATTAATAAATCATATTCTTTTTTAGATAAATTAATTTTAATATCACCATTTTCAATACATCTACCT
>JAEWIH010000058.1 GCA_023387245.1 Bacillota bacterium
ACTTTATCCGCCAAATCAATACCAATAATTTCATCATTATAAAAAGTAATAGTAACATTATCATTTTCTTTCAAAAATTTTTGTTCCCACTCTAAACGAACCTTAGGAATTTCGATTTGTTCATAAGAATCGCTATCCATAAATACTAAGCTATCACCACCATCATATAAATATTGCATTTCCCGTTTATCTAAAATAGCTTGCTCAACTTTATCACCAGCAGTATAACTTAATTCTGTATATGCGCCTGATCTTAAATTTTTAACTTTAACTTTAATATTCATTTGACTACGAGCACTTTTATTTCTAGAAATATCCAATACTTTATATAATTGATTATCTTCAACAAAACTCATACCTAATTTCAAATCATTTACTAAAATCATAATTACACATCTCCTAACTCAATAATTATAATCAATTATTAATTTTTTTTCAATATCCACCACCAGTTTTATTAAATGCTCATCATCGATTGAACAAGTTAAGATCATCTCCTCAAAATTACATTCATATTCTAATAATTTAATATCAAAATCATCTTGTTCCAATAAATTATATATTTGGTTAAATAATACATTTTCTTTTTTCAAACGATTATTAATGTTATCAAAATTAGCAACAATTCTTTTCAATTTCAAATCAGAAGAATAATGATAAACTAATAATGTAGATATTATTAACATAAAAACTAAAGAAATTAATAAACTAAATCCCCTATCGCAATAATTCTTTAACATATTCTCTACCAAAAGCATTAATTTTAAAAATAACGCTACTTTCTAACAAACTAACCTCATAACTATCGACATTCAACAAATAAACATCATAGCCCGGAGTTTTTACTAAACGATTATTATGGACAATAAAACAATATTTCTGATTATTTTTAACATAACATAAATTATTATTTTCTATCTCTTCATTAATACCAATATTTAATTCCTGTTGTAAAAATATAAAAGTTTGTTCGAGCAATATATGTTGAAATCTTAACGATTGTTTTTTAGGCAAAACTACTTTCAAACAAGCTAATCCTAAAGATAATATAAGTATAGAAATTAATAAGGCAACTATAGACTCAGCCAATAAATAACCTTGTTTATGCCTTGCCATAATAAATAAATACCAGCCCAACAATTATTAATATAACAAAAAATGCTACTAAGCAATCAATTAACAAAAAGCCTTTATTCATTTCCACACCTAATTCTTCCTAAAGATAACAAGACACTACAATCAATATCATCAATCATAATCGTTTGTGCTTGATTAATATGACCTTTATTGTTAAAAGATAAGTAATTAACATTGGAACTATATTCATGCAATACATTTATTGATTTATATTTGCTTAGAGCCATCGTTTGGTAAAATAATAAATCGGTTCTAAACTGATTGATTTTCAAATTTTTATCATTAATTTTAAAAATTAAAAAAAATTGTAACATAATCCCAATTACTAAAATAACTATCAATAATTCAACTAACACAAAACCTTCATTGACTATACGCTTGTCCATTACTAATACCTATACTCTGACCATTAGAACACTTTAATTGTTCATTACTTAAATAACCTTGACTCACTAACTGTTCAATAGTAACCTCTTCACTAAATTCCAATTTATATTGAACAATCGCACTATCAACAACCTTTAACTGTGCCTTGCACCCTTTATCCGATACACTATTCAAAACTTTATTGATATTTGGAATTGTTAAAAGTAACAAAACACCAATTATAAAAATCACTACACTCATTTCTAACAATGTAAATCCTTGATTAATATTTTTTTTATCCATTAAATTCTCCCTATCATAAAATATTGTCCAAATAACTAATTGGCAACAGTAAAATTTGATATAAATAAATAACTAAAAAGCCAATAATTAAATATTCAACAAACTTAACAAAATTTAAAACTAATACGATTTTACTTAAAAAATATTCTCTACGCACCATCAAAAAATTATCCAGTAAATTAATATCATTATTATAAGAAAATAATTCAAACAATAAAATAAACTCATTATTAATAAACCGTTTATCTAAACTCTCAATTAAAGTACTTCCTTCCTCTAATTTATATCTAATCAATGTCGCTTGCCACTTAATTAAATACTCATCACTACTATTATAAATTGCCTCTATTATTTGTTTAGTATTTAAGCCTAATTTATAAAAATGAATATATAACCAAATAAAATCTAATGTTAACCATAACTTAAAAGCCCCAAACCACCATGATCTATAAAAAATAATAAATAACCATTTTTGATTTTTAACCGAGGACAACCAAAAATAAATAATAACTGCCAACACTCCACTTGCTACTAAAATAACTAACACTATTTGTAACAGAAACATTTTATTAACAAAATCATTTAAACTAATACCTAAACTACTAAGATTACGATAAATACTAGGCATAATCAAATAAATAAAAAATATTAATAAACAACAAATTAAAATATATAAAATAAGGGGATAAATAATATTTTTAAATATTTTTTCTTTTATACTTTTTCGATATTGACTCATCTGATTAACAAAATATAAAGAATTAATACCTCCTATTAAACTAAATAATTCATAATTTATACCATTATTCAATACATAATCTTCTATATTATCTTCTTTTAGTCGTAATAACTTTTTAACTTGCGAATATGTTAACCCAGCATTTAAATATTTTTCAACTAAAAATCGTTTACTATGACGAAAATTTTTGTTCCAAAATAGCTTTAACTTTTTGTTGATCATAAATTTGATACCTCGCAAATTGACGATTATTAATTCTTTCTAACGATTGAATAACAATATTTAGACCACTATTCAATAAATCATAATAACTAAGCCCACTATCAAGCAATCTTTGAATCAAAGCATAAATATCACCAGCATGGACACTACTAATAACTAAATGTCCTGTCAAAGATGCTAAATACATTTCTTTAATTTCATAATCACTTCTAACTTCCCCAATCACAATTATATCGGGATCATGTCTTAATAATTGTTTAAGAGCATGTTTAAAATCTAAACCAATTGCCTGATTAATCTGTATTTGACTCATGTAATTTTGATAAATCTCAATCGGATCTTCAATACTATAAATACACTTATTTTCAATAGCACTTAATATGCTATAAATGGTTGTACTTTTACCTGAACCAGTTGATCCAGCAATTAAAACTAATCCATAATCTAAATTAAACAATTCAATCAGTTTATTAATATTTTCTTGTTCCAAAGATAAATCATACGGATCACTTATTTTACTCATATTTAAAATTCTTAAAACACCATTTTTTTGCCCAAAGCTTTCAATTACCGAAAATCTAAACATCCATAAATAATCATTTAATACTAAATCAAATGTACCTGATTGTGGTTTAGTTAAACAGCTAATATCTAACTGCGCCCGATATTTAATATAATTAAATACTTTCTTATCGATTTCTTTAACATCAAACTTAAATAAACCATATAAATTTCTAGCTGCTATTTTAACATTATCACCTTTAATATCAAAATGGATATCTGTTGCTTTTTGATTAATAGCTAAAGATAATATTTCATAAAATCTTTCTTCTATCATTTTTTATCACCCAATTTATAATATTCCAGAAATAAAAAAAAGCCTAAAATAATTAACATATTTTCATATACTAACTACTTTAAGCATTCAAACTCAATCTAAAAAATCAGAAGTTAAATAATAATTATATTTTCTTTCAAAATCCAAAGTCGTTTCTTCACCATGACCACAACAAATTCGATAATCACCATTATAATTCAATAATTTCTTTAAACTACTGCGCATTTGATTAACATTACCTGTAGCCAAATCCATACGACCTATTGAACCTTTAAAAATTAAATCACCACTAAAAATAACATCTTTATAAAAATAAACACAATGACCACCAGTATGCCCAGGCATATGTACAACATCTAAAACAAAATCTCCAATTTTCAATAACCCTTCATCAATATAATTTATATTACTTTTTAAAACAAAAGGTATATTAAAAAATTGTAAAGAACCATTCATACTAGCATTATTTAAAAGCTTTTCTTCTAAATGGAATATGTATACTGGACATTTATATTTTTCAACCAACAAATCCACAGCACTAATATGATCAATATGACCATGAGTTAAACAAATAGCATCCACCTGATCACCATCTATTTTTTTTATAATTCGATCAATATTGTTATTAATATCAGCACTAGGATCAAAAATAAGAGCATGACCATCCTCTTTCAAAATATAACAATTAGTTTGAATAGGATTCATCACTGCTCTTAAAATACGCATTATTTCTTCTCGCGGTGGATTGTCATTTTTCGTAAACGAGGACAATATTTCTTAATTTCAATCCGATTAGGATGTTTCTTTTTATTTTTGGTATAAATATAATTTTCATCACCACATTCAGTACATTTTAAAATTATTTGTTCACGCATATTTTTATCTCCTATCTTTCTCTTGCTAAAAGATTATAACATAATTCATAATTTAGTGACAACTATTGTTTATTAATAAAAGGTGTATATTCTTTCATAATTTGATAAATAACTAATTCACAACCATTTGACTGAGTATTTTCACCATTAGCATAATAAGGAACTACACAACTAAAAGCAACTTGAGGAGTTTTATAAGGAGCATAAGCAACTAATGTATTCGTAACAACATCAATTCTTTCTTTTAATTCTTCATCATAATAAAAATCTTCAGCAGAACCAGTTTTAGCAGCAACCTCATAATCTAAATTATTCAACCTTTTACAATAACCATCAGTAACACATAATCTAAAACCGCTTTGAACACGCTCAATTGCCTTAGGATTATCAATACTATTTAAAATTTTTACTGGATTTTGACTAGTATAATTATTATTAATACCATAAGTAGCCAAACCAAACCGTAATTGATAACGATATTTACCATTAGCAACTGTAGAAACATATTGAGCTAATTGCATTGGCGTGTAAGATTCAAACTGACCAATCGCAAAATCTAGTAAAAAACCTGGATCTTTTTTATTAGATTTATAACCAGTCGCTTCATAATCAACATCTAAACCCGTACTAACACCTAAACCAAACCTCGCAAAATTAGCTCTCATATAATTAAAGGCCTCGGGTTTTAAATTCAAAGGTTTATTATATTCATATTTGCCCTCACCTAATCTAATTGCCGTATAAAACATATAAACATTACTAGAATTAGCTAAAGCTCTTTGTTCATCAATTATTCCTAAATTAACATAAGATTTTTTTAACTCGGTACCCTGAATTTTAATCGGCTCATCTACAATCGTTTCACCTGCTTTAAATAATCCTCTATCTAGCGCCATATATACAACTGCACCTTTAATCGAAGAACCAACACTATACTGAGTAGTATATGTTCTATCTGAAACAGAAATAATATTTTTATCCTTATCAATCATTAAACCAACATTCGCTAAAACATCACCATTATTAGGATTTGTTGCTACGATATATATTTGATTAAAATATTTATTTGTAGGCTGATATGCTTTTTCTAATAAAAATTTTTGAGCAGCTGAATAACTAATTTGTTGTAAAGTATTATCTAAAGACACAACTAAATCATCACCTAAACGCCCATTATAAATAATATTTTTAGCACCTTGATGATTATTTTTTTGATTTAGCAATGCGATAGAATTATTACCTTTTAAATAATATTCATAAAAAGACTCTAAACCACTTCTTCCTAAACGACTATTTAAGCGATAGCCTGAAGCTAACAAATATAAAGCATTTTCTCTAGGAATACCACTAACTTCATTCGTAATTGCCCCAAAAACTGATGACAATCCTACATTATAATTATTAAATCGTTGCCAACTAAAATCTATTTTTATACCAGACAACTGATCTTTATGTTCTAAAAATAAAGCAACTTGTTGTGGACTTAAATCTTCAATAACGACTAAATTATTATAATATAACATTTTAGAATAAATCGAATAAAATTGTAATTGCTCAAATGTTAACTTCGATTCAATCAATTTTAAATCAATATATTTCAACTTTAAATTATATAATTCATCCAAACTTAATTTATTGCTAACCTTAAATTGGTCATCAACAACGTCTGGATAATAATATAGTAAAGCATCTTGTTTTTGTCTAAATGACATTTTACTAATATCAGGATTAAATAAACTAATTAACAATTTAGTTTTTTCTTCACGACTCGCTTTAGTTTCTTTTTCATTTTTTTGATAAACTAAATTAGTTATTTGTCTATTAGTAACCAAAATATTTAAATCTTTATCTAAAATATTACCCCGAGCATGCTCAATCTCAGTCACTGATAAACTATTATTAAGTGCCCTTTGGTAATATGTATTAAAATCAGTTATTTGTAAATTGACTAATCTAATAACTAAAATGATAAAACAGAATACTAAACAAATAAATATAATAGCCAATCTTTTTTTTATAATTAAATCTAAACTAAAATTATCAAATTGTTTAGGACTTTTATTTTTACTACTCATAACTACGCTTAGCTTTTAGTGACTTCAATTTAGCCCGCTCTTTTTGTTGTTGTCTAATTGATTCCTTAATTAACTCACGCTTTTTCTTGCGCTTTATTGATTCAATTAAGGCTTTATGCTTTTTCTTATAATTAGGCTTAACTTTTGCTTTATCTTTTTTATTTAAACGCACTATTTCTAAATCAACAACATTTCTTTTTTTGCGAACATAAAAATGTTCTACTGTTTTTAAACCTTCTGGACTAAATTTCTGAAATATAAACTTCAATCCTTGATTTTGTAACTGAGAAATATTACCAAGATCTTTTTCACTAACAAAACAGTAACAACTTCCATCACGACCATTACGCCCCGTTCTACCTGCTCGATGTAAATAATAATTTAATTCATGTGGAAAACCACAACTAATAACATGACTAACATATGGCAAATCAATACCGCGTGCCAAAATATCACTAGCTACAATTAATGGATACTCTACACTTTGAATTTGTTTAAATATTTGTTTACGTCTTCTAGCATCTAAATCCGAATGCATTTCTAATAATTTAAATCCTGCTTTTTTTAAATCACTAGCAATATTATTAACTTCATCTTTTTTATTAGCAAAAATAATACAGCCTGAATAATTAATCTGTTGAAATAATTTAATAATTAAATTACTATAACTTAAATGTTTTTTCTCTATTAAAATATGCTTAACATTAGGATCAAATTTATCACCTTTATCGGAATTAATAATTTGAGGACGTAATCTTTTTCTTAAAATTTGTTCTAATATAGGAGGATAAGTCGCAGAAAATGTCATAGTAAATACTTTATCATTCATATTATCTAAAATAGCTAATACCTCATCTAAAAAACCAAATTCCCAAATCATATCAGCTTCATCAATAATTAAAGTATCAACTAAATCTAAACGCAAATATCCTTTAGAAAATAAATCCCAAATTCTACCACTAGTCCCAATCACAATATGTGCTAAATTATCACTCATAGCCAATAATCTTTCTTGGCCACCAACAATTAAATCAATTTTTAAATCAGGTAATATTTTAATCATCTGCTTACTAAATTCATAAACTTGATAAGCTAATTCACGAGTAGGTAATAATATTAATACTTGAGTTTTATTTTTAGAAACATCGATTTTATCAATAATTGGAAATAAAAAAGCATGTGTTTTACCAGAACCAGTAGGAGCATTAACTAATAAATTTTTTTTACGTAACAAAGCTAAAGGATAAACTTTATTTTGAACACTACTTAATTCTTTAAAACCTTCTAATTCAAATAACTTTAAAGCATTATTTTTTAATAACATCATTATTCCTCCTTTCAATAATATTTTTTGCGTAGGCAAATAAATCATAATGATTATGGTAAAAATTAATTTTATTTAAATTATACATAATCCAATCATAATTATTTAAATGTTGATAATTAAATCCAAATAACATTTGTAAACGATTGAGATAACAGTATTTATTACTAAAAACTATTTTTAAAATAGGATAATAAATATCGTTATCCGAAATTAATATATCTTCTATAATCTCAAAACCTATACTATATAACCAATATCTTAAATGCGACACTTTAGTTTGAGGTTGCAAAATAATATATTTCGCTCCAGTAAACTTCTCAAAACTATTAATCATAATTTGAATAATTAAATCACTACCCATACCAGCAATAATAATTGCTTCTGGATTAATATTTAAAGCCAAAAGACCATCACTAAGTAACGGCCTTATTTTATTATTATACTCATTTTTATTAATATTTTGAATAGCCTTATTTAATGGAGACATTTTATTATCAATAGCCCATAACTCTTTAACTAAACCTCTTTTAGCTAATTCAATAACTACTAAACCATGATCACAACCAACATCAGCTAAACTATTAACATTATCAATTAAATCACAAATTTTTAATAACCGATTAGATAACTTCATATTAATTTTTCTCTAAAAAAGTTCTTAAACGCTTAGAACGAGAAGGATGTTTTAATTTTCTCAAAGCTTTTGCTTCTATTTGTCTAATTCTTTCTCTAGTAACATTAAATTCCTTACCAACCTCTTCCAATGTTCGAGTTCTTCCATCATATAATCCAAAGCGTAAACGTAAAACTTTTTCTTCACGATCCGTTAAACCTTCTAAAACAACATTAATTTCTGATTTTAACAATTCATTATTAGCATAAGCAGCAGGACTCATGACATCTTTATCTTCAATAAAATCACCTAAATGACTATCATCTTCCTCACCTATCGGTGTTTCTAAACTAACTGGCTCCATCGCAATTCGATGAATTTCCCTAACTTTATCAGCAGTAATGTTACCCATCTCTGCCGCAATTTCTTCTGGACTCGGTTCTCTTCCTAAAACCTGTACTAAATTACGTTGAATTCTTGTCAATTTATTAATCGTTTCTACCATATGAACTGGAATTCTAATAGTTCGAGCTTGATCAGCAATCGCTCTTGTAATAGCTTGTCTAATCCACCATGTAGCATATGTAGAAAACTTAAAACCTTTAGTATAATCAAACTTTTCGACTGCTTTTACTAATCCCATATTACCTTCTTGAATTAAATCCAAAAAAGCCATTCCCCTACCAACATATTTTTTAGCCAAAGAAACTACTAATCGTAAATTACGCGTAATTAAAACACTTCTAGCATCTAATCCATCTTGATAATTAGCCTTACATTTATTAATATATTCACTCATTCGCTCATCATCAATATAATATTCACTTAAAATATCAATCATTTTAGCTACATCTTTTAACTTAGGATCGTAATCATCTAGTTGAGCATACATTTCTTTAAATATATTTTCAGCTGTTAAATAATTTTGAATACTTCTCGCTAAATCCGATTCTTCGTTAGCTTCCAATAATTTATTAGCACCAATTTGAGTTAAATACAATTTTACCGAATCATTAACTTTAATATTTTTAAAATCGACACCACTTTGATTATTCAATTCATGACTAAAAGCACCATCAACTTCATAAAATCCATCTTCATCCGTTTCATCATCCAAATAATAATCATTATCGTCATCAGACATTAAAGAAACATCGTCATCTAAAATTTCAATATCATCACTTTCATCACTAACATTAATATTTTGACTAGCAAACCACTGAATTAAATCTTCATAATCATCATCACTCATATCTAAATGATCAATCGCTTTATCAAGCTCCATTTGACTAATCCGATTATTATTTTTAGCCAACTCAATAAATTCTAGTTTTAATTCATCTAAACTTTTATAATCTCTATTTTTAGACATTTATACCTCCATTATGATTTTTTTAAAATCAACAATTTTTTTAATAATTCTAACGTTTCTTGATCATTACTATTAGAATTTATTTTACTTGTCAATAAATTATAGCTACTTTTTTTCTTCAAAGACAACACCATTTCAACATTAGACCTAAAAGTATTATCATTTTTAGGAAATTGAAACAATTCACTAGTAGTTACTTCAATTAATACATCTTTCATTAATTGAGATAAATCAGAATTCAATAATGTAGCAATAACCATAGTATCATTAGTTTTATAATATTCAATAATCTTTAATGCTAGTATATTCATCTCTGGATGCAATAAACCATTTAAAGTCATAATATATAAATCAACATAATATTTACCTAATAATAAATGCGAAATAATTTGTTTTTCACAAAGCAAAACTTTATTAGACTCAATAATTTTAGACTCAACTTTACTACTTTTCTTTTTACTTACACTAACCGATTTACTTAATTCATTTCTTAAATCATCATTACTAAAACCAATTTTATTCGATAATATACTAATAACATGAGATAATTCTAAAGAATTATCAATCAACATGTTTTTAGAAACAAAATTAACTATTTCAATTTTATTATCAAAACTAGAGAGTCCATACAAACTAATCGCATAATCAATAATAAATTCATACCAATCGATAGTATTATTTAATAAATCAAACAAGGCTTGATTACCTAAATTTCGCACTATTTCATCGGGATCTAGCCCACTTTGATTATTAATAATATTAAATTTAATCTGTTGTTTACGCAAAATCAAACCTGTATTTAGTGTTGCCTTTAATCCAGCATCATCACTATCGAAACACAAACAAATAGGACAATTCATTTTTTTGAGTAAATAAGCATGATCGATAGTAAAAGCAGTACCTAAACTAGCCACAACTTTTTTTACACCAATCTTGTTGAAGGCTAAAACATCCATAACTCCTTCACATACATATAAAACTTCTTTATTTAAATTATGATCTAAACAATTTTGATAATTATATAATATTTTTGATTTTTGAAAATGTTTGGCTGAAGAACTATTTATATATTTAGCATCATCATCACCTAAAGCCCGAGCACTAAAGCCTACTATTCTAAAAAAACGATCAATAATTGGAAAAATGATTCGATTATTTAAAAAAGAATAATATCCATAATCTTTTTCAATCACTAAATTACTATCAATAATCACTTGATGACTAAAACCTTTAGATATTAAATAATTATAAATATCAAAATTATAATCACAAAAACCGATTTGAAAATTATCAATTATTTCGCTATCCAATTGTCTATTTTGAATAAATTTTAAAGCTTGATCAGATAGTTGATGTTTTAATTGATAAATGAATAAATCATTAGCAGCTTTTAAACACTCATATATAGGTAATAATTGTTGTTCTTGTTGAGAATAAAAATTAACTTGATCAATATCACTAACATCAATACCATTTATTTTAGCTAATTTAAAAATCGCTTCACTAAATTCTATCTTTTCATATCTTTGAATAAAATTAGCTACATTACCCTTAGCACCACAAGCAAAACAATGAAATAATTTATGACTAGGAGAAATTGACATACTAGGTTTATGATCATCATGAAAAGGACATACACAGCGATAATTTTTACCAGCCGGTTCAACTTTTATATATTGACCAATTACATCAACAATATCAGACTGCTTAATAATTTCATCTATTTCTTGACGACTAAATTTTCTCATAAATCAATTTAGAACTAATATATGGAATAACTTGATCAATAGACATCCGAATTTGTTCCATAGTATCACGATCACGAATAGTAATACAATTATCCTCTAAACTATCAAAATCAACTGTTATACAATAAGGAGTCCCTATTTGATCTTGACGTCGATATCTTTTACCAATTGAGCCACTTTCATCATAATCACACATAAAAAATTGAGATAAATGATTATATAAATCTTGAGCTTTATCGGCTAGTTTTTTAGATAGAGGTAGTATCGCTACTTTATAAGGAGCAAGTAAAGGCGATAATTTTAAAACTATACGACTATCATTTTCAGCTAATTGTTCTTGATGATAAGCTTCTGTCAAAAAGGCTAACATTAATCTTTCTACTCCAACCGCAGGTTCAATAGTATAAGGAATATATTTTTCATTAGTAATCGGATCCAAATATTCCATTGATTGTGATGAATGTAATTGATGTTGTTTTAAATCAAAATCAGTCCTATCAGCAATTCCCCATAACTCATCAAATCCCCAAGGGAATCGATATTCGATATCACAAGTAGCTACCGAATAATGAGACAACTCTTCTTTATCATGTTCTCTTAATGTTAAATTATTTTCATTCAATCCTAAATAAACTAACCATTTATAACAAAAATCTTTCCAATATGCATACCACTCTAAATCACTACCCGGTTTAGTGAAAAATTCTAGTTCCATTTGTTCAAATTCACGAGTCCTAAAAATTAATTGACCAGGTGTAATTTCATTTCTAAAACTTTTACCAATTTGACCAATACCAAAAGGCACTTTTTTACGCATCGATCTTTGAACATTTTTAAAATTAACAAACATACCCTGAGCTGTTTCTGGCCGTAAATAAATAGTATTACTACTAGCCTCAGTAACTCCTTGAAAAGTTTTAAACATTAAATTAAATTGGCGAATATCGGTAAAATCATGATGATTACAATTTGGACAATTAATATTATTAGCATCAATATATTCTTTCATTTGAGTTAAAGACATTTTAGACACTGGCGCATTAGCATCAAATTCTTCAATTAATTTATCGGCACGATGACGCGTTTTACAATGTTTACAATCCATCAATGGATCAGAAAAATTCGACAAATGGCCTGAAGCTTCCCAAACTTTAGGATTCATTAAAATAGCAGACTGAATACCTACATTATATGGATTAGCTTGTATAAAATAATGCCACCACAATTTCTTAATATTATCTTTTAATTCAATACCAAGCGGACCAAAATCCCAAGTATTACTTAAACCCCCATATATTTCAGATCCTTGAAAAACAAAGCCATTTTGCTTTAAAAAACTTGACAATTGTTCTAAACTAACCATTTAATCCTCCTATAAGTTAATTTCATTGCTATATAATTTAATTGTAGTATGAAATATAAAATAATCAATTACAATTTTACAAATAACTTCATCTATTATAACATTTTTAAAACGATCTTTATACTCTAAACCGCCTTTAAATATTCTTCTTAATATTTTTAAGTAATCCAAATCGTGTTGGTTATTTAAACTATAAATAAAGCCACCATCTTTAATTGAAAAATAATTAACTTTAAAGCCTTTAGTAACTACATCACCATCAACAAAAGGGCTTAGTCCATTCATTTTCAATATATCACTAATAAATAAACATAATAATAAATTATGATCATAAATATAAATATTACTAATTATTTCATAATATGTCTTATATAAATTTAAATCACTTTTAATATAATTTTTAATAATTTCATTAATCATTAAGCCGGTTTTTAAATATTGATATTCATACCAACCAACATAAGATTTAATAATGCTAGCCTCTTTAACTCGATAAAAATCATTCCCCATTTTAATTAATATTAAATCTAAATGATTATACAACACAAAAAGACTAACAAATTTGCTTTTTGCTTTATAATAACCTTTTAATAAAACACTAACAAAACCTTTATCTGTAATTAAGGTTACAATTTTATCATACTCATTATAATCAACTTCACTAATAACAAATCCTAAAAAACGTTCACTATTCATAACCGAATTCATTCATTTTATTTAAACGATTACGCCAATCTTCTTCAACCCTAACATACAATTCACAATTAACAGTTTTATTAAATATTTTTCTCAATTTTCTTTGAGAATTTAAACGTATCATTTTAATTTTTTGGCCACCCTTACCAATGACCATCCCTTTATGCCTAAATCTAGCCACTATAATTAAAGCTCTTATATAAATCTTATCTTCAAAATCTTGAATTTCTTCAATCAAAACACTACTATGATGAGGCAATTCTTGATCAGTAGCATATAATAATTGTTGACGAATAATTTCTTCAACTCTAAATACTAACGATTTATCTATTAACATATCGGAATCAAAATAAGGATGACCAACCGGTATTTTATTTAATAAAGTAGTTAATAAAGTTTCAATATTATTTTTAGTAACAGTAGAAATTGGCATAATTTCATCAAATAAATCAAGTTTATAAATTTTTTCTAAATACAATAAAACTTTTTCTTTTTTTAAAAGATCAATCTTATTTAATACCGCAATTTTATAACCAGAAAAATTAATATTTTTTAATCGCTCTAAAATTTCACACTCTGCTTTATTAAATAAATTATTACCATCAAAAACAAAAACTAACACATCACTATCTTCTAATTGCCCATAACTGGTTTTATTTAAATAACGACCAAAATCATCTTTAGGTTTATGGATGCCAGGCGTATCAACAATAATTAATTGATAATCTTTGTCATTAATAATACCTGAAATCGCATGACGAGTAGTCTGAGCTTTAGGAGTAACTATTGCTACTTCGTTTTTAACTAAACTATTTAACAAACTGCTTTTGCCAGCATTAGGTTGACCGATTAAAGTAACAAATCCACATCTAAATTCCATTATTCTAAATCCTTATCCGAAAATTGCATCGGCAATAATTCATGAATATTTGTTTCCATAAATTCTGTTTTATTACTCAATAAAATTGGTGTATCTTGATTTATTAACTCGCTCAATACTTGCCGACAAATACCACATGGACCAGCTAAAATTTTACCCGAACTTACAATCGCAATTGCTTCAATATCAGACTTTTTATAGCCATTACTATAACAACTAAACAAAGCATTTCTTTCAGCACAACTAGTTCCTCCAAAACTAGCATTTTCAATATTAGCTCCTAAAAATGTATTACCATCTTTACATAAAACACAACTTCCTACATAATAGTGTGAATATGGAGCATAAGCATTTTCCATTGCTAAAAAAGCTTTATCAACTAAAAATTGATATTTATGACTCATAATTTACCTCCTTGATATTGAATCACTAATAAAATTAAAGCTATTATACAAGCAAATATTACAGAAATTAAAACTATGCCAGCACTCATATCTTTAATTTTTTTAATAAGCGGATTATAATCTTTTGAATATAAATCACATAATTTTTCAATAACACAATTAAAAGCTTCACTAATTAATACTAAACTTGAACAAACTAAGATCCATAAAAATTGATTAAGACTGAGCTTAATGATAATGCCATAAATAATCGATAAAATCAAACCAAAAATATGTAGACCAAATGATTTATCCAATAATAAATATATTATACCTACAACAGCATTTTTTATTCGTTTCATCTTCTAGCAATATCTTTCAAAACTTCATCTTGTAAAGAAAACATTTCTTTTTCTTCTAATTCAGTATGATGATCGTATCCTAATAAATGTAAACAACCATGCACTACTAAAAAACAAAATTCCCTTTTTAAAGAATGTCCAAAATCGTGAGCTTGACTAACTATTTTATCAACATTAATAAAAATATCTCCTAAATATTTTTCATCACTATCATCAACAAAAGTTAAAATATCAGTACTCCGATTTATATTACGATATTGATTATTCATTTCGTGCATTGTTTTATCATTAATTAAAATTATTGTTAAATCATTTAAAATCTTTGGATTGGACGTTAATTTATAAATATTTTGAATAAGCGGATTTAAAAATTTACGATAATTATTCCACTTTTTATCAACACCATCTAATATTAATCTTTTTGCCATTTAATCACCTAATTAAATTATATCATAATCAATTGTAAAATAAATTAAATGTTTGTTATAATGATAACGATATAAAAGTGAGGAACATATATGAATAACTCTATTATATGGGGATTTATTGTTGGAGGACTAGCTTTATTCTTGTTTGGAATTAATTTAATGGGTGATGGCTTAACAAATTTTGCTGGCGCTAAGATCCGTGATTATATTAATAAATATACTTCCAATCTATTCATGGCTATTATTGTCGGCATTATATTAACGGGGGTTATTCAATCATCCTCTGCGACTACTGTTATAGTTATTTCATTAGTAAGAAGTGGTTTAATGCGTCTAGACCAAGCTATTGGAGTAACAATGGGTTCTAATATAGGTACAACCGTTACTGCTGTTTTAGTAGGTTTTAATGTAGAAAAACTATCTTATTTTATACTTTTTTTTGGAGTAGTTTTAACAATTATAGCTAAAAATAAAAAACAAATTCACTTAGCTCATATTTTAATCGGATTTTCATTAGTTTTCATGGGATTAAGTATGATGGGATCAGAGTTAAGAAAATTACAATACCTACCTGAATTTGAACAATTTATGACTAGCATTGCTGATCATCCTGTTTTAGGAGTAATTGGTGGTAGTATTGTAACTGCCTTAATCCAATCTTCATCAGCAGTAATTGGGATTGTTCAAAAATTATATGATACAAATAACATCAGTTTAATCGCTACTATAAGCATTATTTTTGGTGCTAATATTGGAACATGTATTACAGCAATTTTAACTTCAATTGGAGGTAGTGTTGCTGCTAAAAGAGCATCTAGTTTCCACTTATTTTTCAATGTGATCGGCGCATTAATTTTCATTATATTACTAATACCTTATACTCATTTAATTATGACGATAGGTAATATGTTACAATTAAATAAAATGATGACTGCTGCTAGTGCCCATTTTATTTTCAATGTTGCTACGACATTACTGTTTTTTCCATTTACTAAATTCTATTGTCGACTATTAGAAAAAATCATACCTGATAAAAAGGGTTCAATTACTGACATTGAGTTAGTAGAATTAGACGAAAATATGATTGATCACTTCCCTGCTGGTGCTTTAGAACTTTCAAAAAATACAATTGTTAAAATGGGTCAATTAGTTATTAGTAGTATTATTGCTTCTAAAGAATATTTAATAAATAAAGAAAGTAGTAAGAGAAATGAAGTTAATCAAATAGAAGAAATGATTAATAATCTAGATACTAAAGTCACCGCATATTTACTAAAAATTGCTCATAGTAATTTATCTGATGATTTAGAAACTGAATATGCTACTAACTTACAAGTAGTAAAAAACATAGAAAGAATTAGTGATTTAAGTCAAAATTTAGTAGAATATTATGACTTCGTTTTCGAAAATAAAGAAACTATGACTTCATTCCAAATTGAGGATTTAAATAAAATGTATAAATTATTAATCGAAAACACTCAATTATCTTTAACGGTTTTTGAAAATTATGAAGTTTCTAAAATGGAAGAAGTAGAAAAGGCAGAAGATGAAATGGATAAGTTAGAAGCAAATTGCCGAAATCAACATTTTAAAAGATTAGTTAAAATGCCTTCGACCGCTAATGTTGCTTCGTCAATGTATATTGATATATTATCAACAATGGAAAGAATGGCTGATCATTCATATAATGTCGCTAATATCACTGTTAATCCAGTTAAAATTCATCAACATAAATAAAAATATTATTTTTTTAAAAAACAGCATTGAATTATATAATTCAATGCTGTTTTAGTTGCTTTAAATATTTTTAATTATTATTTTGATATGCTTTTATAATTTTAGTAACTAAAGGATGTCTAACAACATCTTCTTCATTTAAAGTAACTAATTTAATACCTTGAATAGCTTTTAGTTTATAAAAAGCATCCTTTAATCCACTATCTTTATTATATTTCAAATCAATTTGTTCTAAATCACCAGCAACTGCCATTTTTGAATTAAAACCTAATCTCGTCAAAAACATTAACATTTGAGTAATTGTTGTATTTTGAGCTTCATCTAAAATAATAAAAGCATTATCTAAAGTTCGCCCACGCATATATGCCAGTGGAGCAATTTCAATAATTTTTTTCTCAATATATTTATTAGTAGTATCTTCACCAATTAATCTATATAAAGCATCATATAATGGTGCTAAATAAGGATCTATTTTTTCTTTTAAATCTCCAGGTAAAAAACCAAAACTTTCACCAGCTTCAACTGCTGGACGAGTTAAAACAATTTTATTAACATAATTTTGGCGTAACAATTTAATAGCATATGCTACACATAAAAAAGTTTTACCAGTACCAGCTGGACCATTTACTAAAACAATATCATTGCTTTTTAAAGCATTTAATAGTTCTAGTTGCCCATGAGTTTTAGGGTAAACATTATTACCTTTAAAAAAATGAGTAATTACTTCTACATCATTCATTTCTAAATAATCAGCCACTATTAAATCACGATTAATAATTTCTTTATGTTTAGAAATTTTAGCTAAAATATAATCTAGCCACTTATTAATTTCTATATTTTCGTCATTAACAATTAAAGTATCTCCTCTTAAAATAACATTCAATTTTTGAAATTTATTTGCCTTATCTAATATCTCTTGTAATTGTTGCTGCTGATTAATATCAAATTCTAAATTAATTACTTTCATTCTTTTCGCCCTCATTTATATTTTATCATATTATTTTTCAATCTTATATATACATAATAAAAAGGATTGAATAATATCAATCCTTAATTAATTTTTCTTTTTAGTCTTACGAGCAGCTTTACGAGCAGCTTCACTCTTTAATTTTCTTTTAACACCTGGCTTAATATAATATTCACGCTTCCTAGCTTCAGCAAGGGTGCCATTACGAGATACTTGACGCTTAAAGCGACGAAGAGCATCATCTAATGCTTCATTTTCTTTTACTACAACTTTAGCCATTTACTCCACCCCCTTCTACAAACAAGCAATTAAATTTTAATATTTAATAACAAATTTGTCAATATCTAAAGAATATTTAAACCGAATTTATACTATTCAGTTTTACCTTTACCAAGTAAAATAAATAACACTCCTATAAACAATAAACTCAATAAAACAACACCACCTATAACTATCCATAAAGTATAATCATTATTAACCTTAGAATTAGTTTCAATAGTATTAGTAGTAGTCGAACTATTTGTTTTTGAATTAGACTGACTATTTTCTTCTACATTTGGATTTTCATTAGTATTTTGGCTATTATTAGTGTTTTTATTAAGATTTTCATCTGAATTAGTATTAGTAGTATTGTTATCACTATTAGCCTTATTTTTACTTAAAGAATCAACATTTGGCTTAACTGGTTTTGGTACATCTATTTTATCTTTAACACCTTCACCAATAACTTCTTTCGCTTGATCAATTAAATCTTTGCGACTAACCATATCATCTCCTAAATTATAATCTATATCAATATAATCTACACTAAACTTACTATCTGCTTTCAGTAATTTGAACTCAACACTAACACTACCATTTTTAGCAACAACAACTAACTGATGCTGACCAAGATTAAATTCTTTTAAATTTTTAATAATTAACTTATTATTAACAAATTCATAATTATCACTACTTAGCACTACACCATCAATCTTAAGACTAATAATATCTTCACTACTATTAATATGTTTAGTAACAATTTCTAAACTTTCATCTTGCTTAATTTCATTTTTATTCAATGTTAATTCAGGAATATTTACTAATGATATAATAGGTATTTTATTAGTAGTATTTTCTTGTCTACGAACTAAAATATTTTTAGCAACAAAATGTCCATTATTATCACTTAAAACTAATTGAATAATACTATCATTATCATCATCACTAACTTCAGGTAATGCAACTTTATAGTTAACTACTGACTCATTATCACCCCAAGCAACACCATTATTAATTTTTTTAACTAAATCACCATTAATATATAAATTATAACCCGAACTATTATCCGAAACTACTAAATTTAATTCTAATTCAGATAATGCCGTTTCTATAATATAACTATAATCTTCACTATCACGATCTACAATATTTAAATTAGTTTCATCTAAAACTAATTGAGGTTGACTATGATCTAGCCAAACTTTTAAAGCAACATTTCTAATATCATTACCATCGCTGTCTTTAACTAAAACATTAATTAAATTTTTACCCTCATTAATTGGTATTAATTTATTAAAATTCAATGATGATCCATCAGTAGTAACTCTTACTTCATTGTTATCAGCCGATAATAAAACGTTATCAATATATACTCGTGCATTTACATCATTTAAAACACTACCAATAACATCATAATAATATTGACCATCTCTTAAATAAACATTAGCCAAATTATTATTTTCACTACTATCTTTTAATTCTTGAGCACCTAACACTATATCCAATTCACGGTTATTAGTATCTAAAACTACAGAAACTTTCTTTGGACTATTTGGCAATACTACTGTCTCTTCACTATTTGGATTATCTTCATAAATAACAACAAAAGTTCTTACTTTACCTCTAATCTGAGTGCTTGTATTTAAACCAGCCAAATCTAAACCAGCAATATTCGAACTAACATTTTTACTATAATCTGGATCTTTTATGTTAAAAAATTCAACTTTTGTTTCTGGTTTATATGTATAAGTAAAACTACCATCCTTATCTATTTTAATGATATCGATATTTTGACCTCGACTAAACTTAATTTCGTTATATTCATGAACGCTATCACTAACAACACCACTCAAAGTCGCACTACCATCAGCATTTTTGACAACTGTCACCTTATGCCCATATTGTTTTTCTAAAAGCGGCTCAGCATTTAAGCCAGACTCGACTAAAATATCATTAACTTTTCTTGACTTACCATCAACACTAATACCATCAGAAAAAGCTACTGTAGGCGCAGTATAATCATAAGTAAATTGACCAAAGTCTATTTTTCTAATTAATGCCCCAGCAGCATTATACTGATTAAACTCAACTAAATATTTACCTTCTTTACTAGGTACAATTCCATTAAATGCCGATCTAATGTTACCACTATTATCTACCACATAAGTTTTATTAATTACTACATCTTGATCATTTTTTAACTTCATAACTACTTCAAATTTAGTAACACCTGAAACGGCTTTACCAACAGGATAAATATCTGAAGTAAATGTAGAAACTTTTTTATTAACAAATCTTGGGAAAGAAATTGCGAATGGATCACTATCAAATTTTTTATCTAAAGTAGTTTCATTATAAGCAAAATCGAGAGCACTAATTATAATTGAATCTTGACTATTACCAGTATAAGGTAAAACAACTTCATAATTATCACCATCTAATTTAGTTGGAGTATATACTTTATTGTTATAAGAAACTAAGACATTCAATAAGCCATTTTCATCACTAACACTAAACTTAACTAAACGTTGACCATTAGTTTCCGAATATAATTTTTGATTTTGTAATAAAATATTAACTTCAGGCTTTTTAGTATCTACTACAATAGGTAAATACATCGACTTTTCAATACTATCAAAATTTAATTTATAACTAACTTTATAATAATATTTACCATCAGCAACCGTAACATCTTTACCTAATTGAGCATCATAAACTTTTCCATCCCATAATGCTTCAAAAAACGGATTAACTACTTTTGCTTTAGGATCTAATGATTTAATTCTTTCTAATGAAAAACGGCGAACATTTTTTTGATTATGTAATGTCTTTAGTTTAATTTCATTATTGTTACTCTTATCAACAATCTCGAATTTAAGATCAACTACACCTCTTAACATACCAAGTTGAGGAATAACATAATCAGCAACATTATCATTATTTGGTGAAAATGCCATATTGTCAGCATGTAATTTGTCACTTAAATCAACACCAGGATATACAATTGAAGAACTTAAAAATCCTTTAACAATCGAAGCATATGGCAATAAATTATAAACAGAATTTTGGTCATATGCAGGTGTATCTAATGCTGAATCTTTTTCCCAATCTCCACTATAACCAAAAAAACTAAAATGTAATTGAGGGAATTTAGCATTATTAGAATTAAAATATAATACACCCTCAACAAAATTTTCTAATTCCTGACTTAATTTCAAACTAACTTTAATACTAGCAGTTGATTTAGGTAAAACTTGAATTTGTTTTTGACTAACACTAACACTAGCATTATCAATTTTTACCATTTTAATTTGACCATCATCAGTAGTATGTTGAGTATTTAAAATAATATTATTATCATCAAAATTATAAGTAACTGTTTCATTACCATAATTTTTAAATACTAAATCAAATTCACTAGCAGTTTTAATTTCTCTTAATTCGCCAACACCTTTACCATTTTCATTATTAAAACTAATAGTAACTGGATTATTTCCTGCAGCTAATGTATTTAATAAACCAGATCCCTGTTGTCTTAGAGAATATATATTATCAT
>JAEWIH010000062.1 GCA_023387245.1 Bacillota bacterium
CATATAAGCCAATCGACGCAACGTCATTTTACGCTCCGCCAACGCCCGATCCAATCGCACAATTATCATATAAGCACCTCTATATTTATCATAGCACGACTAGACTTTAAATTAAAAAATATTTAAAATATAGTCATGAAAAATATTCAAATTATTAAAAGAAACAACCAAAAAGAAGCATATCGTCCCGAAAAAATAGCCATCGTCATCAAAAAAGGCTTTGACAGTGTCCAAAATAAAAATTATAGCCACCTCGACATTCACTTTATATACAAAAAAGTTAGGGAGATAGTCGAAGAACACAATACGATTTCAGTAGAAGAAATTCAAGATCTTATCGAAAAACAACTATTAAAAAATAATTATATCGACGTTTATGAATCTTTTTTCAAATACCGACTATTACGCCAAGAATCACGCCACACTTTTAGCCCAAAGCATAACGTATTACTAAGATCTTTAAATATTATCAATGATAATCCCAATTCTTTAAAACAATACAATCAAATTCTAAAACAACAATATGCACTTCAATATCGATTATCAAAAGAAATACGCTCATTATACAACGAAGGAATAATTCACATCGACAATTTAGAACAACTAGCCTACTATTATCCAAACACCATCACCATCCAAAACCAACCAAATCAAACACAAATAATATTAAAAATTCAAGAATTAATAAATAATTATAACTCAAACATAATTATCGACACCCAAAACACTACACTTAATAAAGAAGACTTACTAACTAAATTCATAAATGTTTATCCCCAAAAAATCTATACTATAGATTCCCTTAAAAAATACTCACAAACCGATAATTTCATCATTCCACCAATTATTAGCACTATATTCACTATCAATCTTAGAAGAATTAAAAATCAAAATCATTTTGAAGAAATTATTCAATCAATAGACAACCAATTAATTTCAATTAATAAAAACATAACTATTCCCAAAAACTATAAACAATTTAAAGCAACATCAATTATCAATTTAGCCTTTAAAAATGCCTTTCAAATTATTACAACCCAAAATGTAATATCAGCCTTCAATCATACAAAAGCCATCGACTATTTTAATCAAATAGACTCAATTCTTAATCCTAACCTATAAAAACTTTTCTATCAAAGAAAAGTTTTTATATTATTTCTTAACTCTACCAATATTTAAAACATTCCTAATATATACATTTTGCCCCAAATAAATCAATAACCATAAACTAAAAAGCGCAATTAAACTAGCCATCAACAATTCTATAAAAGGCACACTATATAACAACAATCGACTCGGCATAAAAACCATAGACAATATCGGCAAGAAAGAACAATAATAACCAAAACCACTAATCATCGACTGTGGATAATTCATAAAAACCGAAACATAATATAAAACCAACAAAGCAATATACACCGGACTCTGTAGCGCATTTGTCTCTTCCATCGTCTTTAATTTAGAAGAAATAATCACCAAAATCAATTGAATAAACAAAATGCCAACCCATAAAAATAATAACGAAATTAGAAAGAATAACCATCTATCATCCTGAAACAATGTTTTTATAAGCATCGACAACGAATCAAAATGTAACGTCAATCCTATCCTTTGAAGAAATTTAATCAACTCAATCCCATTATCAAACAAAAAGCGACTAAATCCAACCAATAACATAATCAAAAAACCAGCACCAATCGATACACCAATACTAATCCAACCTATTATTATTTTAGAATAGTAATGAATCTTTAAAGAAACGCTAGTCCCAATAATCTCTAGCATATTACCCAATTTCTCAGCAGCAATCTCATTCGCCAAACCCGAAGCAAAACCAAGCATCATAAAATAAATACTACTAATTATAACCACTAAATAATCTTGATTATTATTTTGATACTCCACACTCTCCCACTCAAAATCAACCTTCACCTTACTCATATCAATCCACTGACTAGCCAATTCAGCAGGCAATGTCAATAATCTTTTTTCCTGTTCATATCCTAATAATAACTTCGTCAATATTGGCTCTAAATTAGGATGAGCACTAGCAGGCATCTTAATTAAATAATCTGAATTTCTCTGATCAATAACAATTTCCGCCTCATTATCACACTTAAAATTCGGCTCCATCAATTCACATAAATTAAACTCATCATCAAAATTAATTTTAACTTTAGTCGGTGACATTAAACTACTAAAAAATGTATTAACTATTTTGTCACTATAAAACACACCACAACAAATAATAAAAATTATTCCCAAATATAAGAAAAAAGATTTATTAAAAAATTTCCGCTTTAATGAAAATAACACTAAATATTTCATATAAGCTCCTTAATAATCAATCTCAAAGGTAATTGTTTAATACTCAAACAACGATTATCCAATAAATTATTATCATAAATAAATTGTTTCGCTAAGGTAAGATCATCAAAAATACATTGGCATATATGCCCACTACTATCAATACTAACTCCATCAACTACACAATCTAAATCTTGATTATAAAAAGTAACTACCCGCTTACCATAATTATCTTTAATTTGATTCAAACTACCATACACAATACAATCACCAGCCTTTAATAATAAAATATCATCACAAAACTCCTCAACCTCTTCATATTGATGGGAACTCAAAAGAACTATACAACCTTTTTGACAATATTCATCAATAACTCGCTTCAAAATACTAACATTTCTCGCATCTAAACCAGTCAAAGGCTCATCTAAAATCAATATATCCGGCTCATGCAATAGTGCACCAATAAATTGAACCTTTTGTTGATTACCCTTAGACAACATCGCCACCGACTTATGCACAAAAGGCTCTAAATCAAAACGTTGTATCCAATAATTAATCCGCTTTTTCAACAACGGCTTAGATACTTTTTTCAACGTACCAATAAATAATAATTGTTCCAAAACACTCAAATCTTTAAAAACCGCTCGCTCCTCAGGAACATAGCCAAACAATTGACTAATATTAGTATTCGGATAAAAAATATCACCACTATCCTTAATCAATAATCCAAGCAAAGTTCTAAACAAAGTACTCTTACCCGATCCATTATGCCCCAATACACCCAAAACTTGACCATTCATTAACTTAAAATTAATATTTAATATCCCCTTATTCTTACCATAATACTTAGTTAATCCACTAACATTAAATTCCATTTTATCCCCCTATGTTATTATTAACAACCAAAATAATATTCACCAAATAAAAAAGCATCTATTTACTAGACGCTAATTCATTTATTACATATCCCGCCATCATCAAGCCAGCACCATTAACTACATGAGCTAAGCTACTAGGAGGCATTTTTTCTTTACGACTAACTCCATCAGGATTAACAATTTGTTTCTGTTTAAGAGGATATTCTGACGAACAAATAACTCTCCCCCAACGCACTCTCTCCCTTCTAGCCCTCAACCGCAACGCCTTAGCCAACGGATCAATGCTAGTCTGTTCTAACTTCATAATTTTTAATTTAGATAAATCGCTCCGATTACCCATACCCATACTAGCAATTAAAGGAATTTTATGCCGATGACAATATTTTAAAATACTAAATTTAGAAGCAACACTATCAATACAATCACACATAAAATCAATTTTATAGGTATCCAATAAATTAATATTATCCTCATTAATAAATTGATCAATAGTTATAACCTCTGCCTCAGTATTAACCTCTTTAATCATTTTAGCCAATACACTCGTTTTTAACATATTCAAAGTATTATAATTAGCCACCATTTGGCGATTAATATTACTCTCACTAACTATATCATTATCAATAATTATTAATCTTTTAAAACCACTACGAGCCAAAGCCAAAGCCAAACTACCACCAACTCCCCCTAAACCAATAATACAAATAGTATGATCAATAATTTGTTCTAATTTTTTAGTACCAAAATATAATTCTATTCTTTTCAATGCTTGCGCCATTGCTTAATTTCCCTTTCAATTATCTCTAATTCATTAATATCAACTATTTTACCAACCATCTGATGTTTAAACCATGTCAATTGTCTTTTCGCAAAATGGCGACTATTTCGCTTAATCAATTCAATAACTTCAGCCAACGTTTTTTCTTTCTTAAAATAAAATTCAAACTCTTTATAACCAATCGCATTTAAACTACGATAAACCCCAAACAACTCTCCATTTCTAGATAAATTACTAACCTCATCCAACAATCCTTGCTCAACCATTAAATCCACACGCTGATAAATACGCTCATAAATATAATTTCGATCAGCACTTAAAAAATATAATTTAGCATCATAAATCGGATCACTACTCTGTAAAGAAAATATTTCCTCATACGTTCTACCCCCACTAGCCAATCCTCTAAGTGCCCTTAGTAAACGCACTCGATTATTTACATGAATTTTATTAGCCCTAATTGAATCTAACTTAACCAATAACTCCCACAATTGTTGATTAGTATAATTATCATAATCATCACTCATGATTTTTTCTTCAACAAAATGATAATCATATAACAAAGCTCGAATATATAAACCAGTCCCACCAACAATAATCGGTACTTTACCTCTAGCAAAAATATCGCCAATCAACTCTTTAGCATTAGTAACAAACTGACTAACATCATAACCCTGATCGATATTTAAACAATCAATTAAATGATGAGGAACAGATAATAAATCTGACAAAGACGGTTTAGCAGAACCAATATCCATTCCTCGATATATCGCCACCGAATCAGCAGAAATAATTTCACCATTAAATTTTTTAGCCAAATCAATCGCTAATTTACTCTTACCACTAGCAGTAAAACCCATAATTACAATAATCGGTATTTTCATCTAGCAAACTCCTTTAATAAACAATTTTCATCTATCGCAATAAAAGTCGGGCGTCCATGCGGGCAATTATATTTCTGCTCACAACTCATTAAATCGTTAACTAATTGCTGGCATTGGATTAAAGTTAGACGATGATTAAATCTAATCGAAGATTTACATGCCCGAGTCGCAATAAATCTAAAATCTAATGTTTCTAAACTTAAATTTTGTTCACTTTCAACCCGATCTAAAACAACACTCAAAAAAGCTAATAAATCAATATCATCCCTAATCAAATAATTAGGAACTTCTCTAATAATAATTTGATTTTGACCAAACAACTCAAAAACTAAATTCAAGTCGCTCAACTTTTGATTAACTAACTCCAAATTATTAGCAACATAAGGATATTTACCAATCACTAGCGGCTCTAGCAACAATTGTAAAGATGAATGAGTACTAAATTTTTTTAAAAAATATTCATACATAATTCTTTCATTACTAGCATGTTGATCAAAAATATACAATTGATTTTTATCTTGTGCCAAAATATATTTTCCATGATGTTGACCAATCACTACAATATCATTAAAACCTTGATTAGTCTCACTAGTATATTCATAATCTTTATTTTCTTCTGCCACTTGTTCAAAATCTAATTGTTCAATTGCTTGAGAATGATTAAATGGTGTCATTTGTTTAGCCCTTAGTGACGATTCAAAACTTTGGCCCAAAGTTTTTTCGATTAAATTCAATAACTGAGCTTCTTGTTGAATTCTAATTTCCCATTTAGAAGGATGGACATTAACATCAACTAACGAATAATCACTCGTAATATTCATTACCACTATTGGAAAGCGATCATGAGGCATATAACGACTAAAAAAATCAATAATTTTTTGACTTATTTTATAATATCTAATCATCCGATTATTTAAATATAAATAAATATGATATTTGTTACCTCTATGAAAATGTGGCAAAACATAGCAACCACTTAATTTAAAATCATAGTCAGCTCCCTCAAAATCAATACAAGCTTCACTAATTTCATGGCCATAA
The DNA here is from genome assembly GCA_023387245.1 of Bacillota bacterium. Taxonomy (GTDB): domain Bacteria; phylum Bacillota_I; class Bacilli_A; order Erysipelotrichales; family Erysipelotrichaceae; genus DUUI01. Next base: position 5,889 of record JAEWIH010000062.1, read on the forward strand.
ATGCTATGCATCACATGTTTTAAATTATCACCAAAACTTTTAAAAACTAATTTTTGATCACTATATAATTCAAATCTTATTTTAGGATAGCCAATCGCAAACAATTTAACAATATCATAATTACGAGCAGCCTCATAACTAACTTGCTTTAAATATTTTAATCTTGCTGGAACTTTATGAAACAACTTTGTAATCTTGATATCACAACCTTTATTAGTAGCAATTTTATTTAATGATTGCTTAAGACCATTATCCAAAACTAAATTCAAACCATTAGTACTAATATCAACATTCGATACCGAAGCAATCGATGCCAAAGCTTCACCCCTAAATCCTAATGAAGAAATTTGATTTAAATCAGCAACACTATTAATTTTAGAAGTTGAATGTCGATAAAAAGCTAATTCTAAGTCTTGATTTAAAATACCACTACCATTATCATTAACTCTAATTAAATCTAAACCACCATTCACTGTCTCGATTATAATGTTATCAGCTCCAGCATCAATACTATTTTCAATCAATTCTTTAATAATGCCACTAGGTCTTTCAACTACTTCCCCCGCAGCAATCCGATTAGCTAACTGACTATCCATTACTTTAATTTTATTCATCATTAGCCTCCTTCACCAAATCAGCCAACACTCCCAAAGCCGATAATGGAGTTATTTGATTAACATCTAGTCTTTTTAATAAATTAATAATGTTAGTATAATCTTTTTCTAATGTTTTTTCTTCATATAAAACTATCGACTCTAGCGGATGTTTTAGTAAATATTGAGCCCGTTGTATAATACTTTTATCTAAATTCGCTAATTGTGCCACATGTATACCATAAGACTGCTTAGCTGCACCAATAGCAACTTTATATAAAAATGTAATTTCTGGTGTACTATCATCAACTAATACTTGAATATTATGAATATTTTCTAATTGCGTTAATTGATGATAATGGGTAGAAAAAATAGTTAAACATTTAATATTATAATAAATATGTTCAATAATTGCTTGTGCCAAAGCAACTCCATCCTCACTCGAAGTACCACGCCCAATTTCATCAAATAAAAGCAACGAATCATTAGTAGCATTGACTAATGCATTATTAGTCTCCAACATTTCAACCATAAAAGTCGATTGGTTGCTCATAATATCATCACCAGCACCCATTCTCGTAAAAATTTTATCAATAATTTTAATATCCCCAAATTCACACGGAACATAACAACCAATTTGAGCCATAATTATAATTAATGCCAACTGACGCATATAAGTCGACTTGCCACCCATATTGGGGCCTGTTAATAATGATAATGGTTTATCTTGATCTAAATAATAATCATTATAAATTAATTGATGACTAACTAAACTTTGTTTTAAAACTGGATGAAAGGATTGTTTAATTTCAATCTTGTTACTATTAAACATCGGTCTAGAATAGCCTGACTGTGATGAAATTTGGCTAAAACAAACAATCACATCCATATATCCAATAATATTAGCTGTTTTATATAATATTTCTATATGTTCTTTTAAAATTTGTAACAATTGATTAAAACATTGATATTCAATTTTATTTAAATCGCTATTAGCTTTTTCAACTTGTAAATCGTGTTCTAATAATTTGGTAGTAGAATATCTTTGCGCATTAGCTAACAATTGTTTTTTTTGCCACAACAAATCGTCCCTAACTAAAGCAACTTGCCCTTTACTAACCTCAATATAATGGCCAAAAGTTCGTGAATAACCGATTTTTAAATTTTTAATACCAGACTCTTCTTTCAATGACTGCTCATAACCTAATAACCATTGATGACTATTATTTAATAACAATCGACACTCATCTAACTCTTGACTAATACCATCTTTAATATAACCACCCTCTTTAAAACCCAAACCAATTTCATCATTTAAATACCGTTCTAAAATATTGATAACGGTATTTAAAGAAGGTAATTGACTTAAATCAAAAACTCGACACCAAGTTTTTAAATCTTCTATTAATAATAATGTATTTTTTAATTGTAATAATTCATTTGGTAAAACTTTATTTAAAGATATTTTGGTAGTTATTTTTTCAATATCACATATTTGTTTTAAAACATTAACAATTTTAGAACATAAATTATAATCATCAATTAATTTAGTAACTAAATCCAAACGACAATTGATTTCATCAATATTTAATAACGGTTTCGCAATAATTTCTTTTAATAATCTAGAACCAATTTTAGTTTGCGTTTTATCTAAATAATCATATAATGTATTTTTTTTAGTATCCAATCTCTGATTTTTAAATAATTCCAATTGAGCCATCGTCAAATAATCCATTTTTAAAAATGCTTCTTGTTGTTGTTGCTTTCTAATACCAACATTCATTTTTAAATTAAAGCTCAAATATTCATTCAAAATAATTAATGGATCAGTATGATTTTTTTGGCATTCACTAACACATAAACCATCTATTTTAGCCAATTGTTTAATTAACAATTCATCATTTGTTACTACTTCAGCAACATTATGCTCAACAATTAACCCATATAAATTTTGGAACTCTTTATCATGACTAAAATTTCGATAAGCATTATTGACAATATCATAAATAACCCCATAATAACTAAATAAATCGCTAACTACTACCAATAACTTAGCAGCTTGTTCGCCATTAGATAATAAATTTGTTCCCGGACTAACAATATTAACAATATTTCGCTCAACTAATCCCTTTTCAACTATTTCCCCCTGTTCGGCAATCGCTACTTTATAGCCCTTATCAACCAATCTTTGAATATAATTTTGACTAGCATGATGCGGTACACCACACATTGGTGCTTTTTGATTATTGCCTGCTGCTTTAAAAGTTAAAACTAATTCTAATTCTGAAGCCACTAATTTAGCATCTTCAAAAAAACATTCATAAAAATCGCCTAAACGAAATAATAAAATGGCATCCTGCACTTGTTGCTTTAATTTAAAATATTGTTGTAACATTGGCGATAAGTTTTCCATAAACAACCTCCGGTGGAATTATTATAGCATTTTTATGCTATAA
>JAEWIH010000091.1 GCA_023387245.1 Bacillota bacterium
GCTGAATAAGAAAGTAGCTTATCACTTCAGTGATGAGCAAATGTATTCAGTAGCGAATACAAGACTTGTACTATATAAACAAGCAAATGGGAATGTAGTAAACTTCTTACTTAATGCAGATATTCTAGCCATAAGAAAAGAGGAGAGACCAGGACTGGTCAAACCTCTTGAATACTATCTAAGATAAGTTGTATTAACATATAAATGTAGCGCTGTATACGTGATCCAGAGGGTAGAAGATTAATCTCTTCCCTCTACTCTATTATCTATAACCAACAGTATTATTACGACTAATAATATTACATAATCCTTCTGGATGATTTGAAGGATAGCTACATACTTCTAAAGTATTATTTTCATAGTATGAAGGAATAGTGAAGGTTCTAGTTTTAGCATATGATACTTGTTGACCTACTACCATACCATTAGCTTTTATTACTGTTAAAATACCACTATTAGTTCCTGAAGTTGATAGTCCAAAATCAAAGATTCGATTAACAGTTGCACTCATCGTTTCGCCTTTAGAATTAGTAGCAGAAGCAATATATGTACTACCACCACTACTACTTATATTATCATCACTTAGTCCATCTAATGTAACAATTATAACATTATTGCCACTTAGTTGATCTTTGTTGATGGAGACATTTTGATTATTGATGGCGATATTAGCATTGCTACTAGAAACGTTAATAGTTGCTTGATTAAAGTCAACCGTTTCAGCAAATTCTTTTTTAATCCATGAATTAGTAATTAAATAATCTGGTAGTCCATTAAATGGAGTTATATAGCGATATGTTCCATCATTTTGTTTAGCATTTAAACCTCTTACTTGCTTAATTTCGGCTACGTCATCAGGTGTTGGAATTAATTTTGGTGAGGCATAGCTAGTAGTTTCATCTAATAATCTTCCAACTAATCTTGCCTGATTTCTAGATAATCCAATAGTATCTTTAATATAGTAGGCTTTTTTATCAACGTAATTCTTTTTATATCCAAACCAAGAAACTACCGTATATTTATCGGTACTAGCCGCAATCCAAGTGTCTTTAGTTGTTCCGTCAGGAATTCCGATTTTAACAAAATCATCACCATAGTCTGAAGTACCAGATTTACCATAAACTGGATAATCTTTTTTAACAGAAGTTACAGTAGTACCATTACTTGTTACTTCAACAGCTGATTTCATTGTTTGTGCAGCCATATAAGCCGCTCCTTCTGATAAAACTTGTGTTTTGGCATAGTTAGCAATAATCGGTTCTTGGCCAGGAATTTCGATTCTTGTAATTGTGTGGGGTTTAATATATTGACCACGATTAATAACAGTGGCATGAGCAGCTGCTACTTGTAGTGGGGTAACGTCAAAAGTTGATGCTCCGATTGCATAGGCAACATTAAAATAATTATAATGATTTTTTAACATTTCTTTGCTTAATTTTTGACGATTACTTGCTACTTGATTAAAGCCTAAATTGTTTAAATATTCAACGATTTTAGTTTGACCAATTGTATCGACTAATTCATCGGCTACTCTTACTGCAGGGACGTTTAGTGATGATATAATGGCTTGTTCTAATTCGATGTCTCCTTGAAATTTTCGATTATAATTATGTAAAAAGGCTTCTGATCCTTTATAGGAATATGGTGTGTCTTGTAGTGTGTGTTTAGTAGAATAACCTAATGCTTCAAAGCCTAGGGCATAAGGGAAAATAGGTTTTAGTACTGATCCCGGTTGTCGATATATTTGAGTAGCATTAATGAAGCCTCTTTGGACAACTTTTTGACCTTCATATTTTCTACCACCACCAACAGCAACAATTTCACCTGTTTGGTTATTGATTGTTATAAAGGCACTATCGATTTGAGAATCGGGGTATGTATTAAATTTATTAGATTCAATATCTTCAATTAGTTTTTGTTGTGAAGGAATTAAACTAGTATAAACTTTTAGCCCGCTAGTTAAAGGATTAATGTTATAGACTTCTTCTAGTTCATTGGCTACAGTATCAATATATTTTTGATATTGACGACTTGAACCATAACTTGGATTTTTATTTAATTGTGATTCTAATGGGATGTTTGAATAAACCGTATATTCGTTTTTTGATATGTAGCCGTGCCTAAACATAAGTGCTAATACTTCATTTCTTCTAGTTGTTGCGGCTTCAATATTTTTATAGGCATTATAGATTCCGGGTAAATTAATTACCCCGGCTAAATAAGCTGCTTCTGAAATGTTTAATTCTTTGACGGATTTTCCAAAATAAAATTCGGCGGCTTTGGCTATACCTCGAGTAGTGCTGGCTCCAAAATTAATTTTATTTAAATAAAATTCAATAATTTTTTGTTTAGACATTAATTTTTCTAATTCTAGGGCTAAAACAATTTCTTGAATTTTTCTTTGAATTGAGCGATCGGCATTTTTATTGTCGCTGGCAAAGAAAGAGTTTTTAATTGTTTGCATCGTGATTGTTGATGCACCGGCACCAAAGCGCCCTCTTAATAAATTAGGTAGTGAGTCGACTATTGTCATTAAGAAGCGGGCACCGTCAAAACCGTTGTGGGTGAAAAAACGGGCATCTTCTACAGATATAAATGCATCAATTACCGCATTTGGTAAGTCTTCATATTTGACATTGTCAGTAAATATTCCGCCCAATTCAGCAAAGGAATTGCCATTGGCATCGTAGAATATTGGTGATTCAAAAGTTTTGAGTTTATTAATATTTAGTTCTGGTTTATCTTTAATATAACTATTTAATTTAGATAACATGAAGACACCGGCACATATACCTACTAACATTACAGTTGTTAAAATAGTTGCGATAATTCTATAGAATATTTTTCTCTTTTTCATAAATAACCTCCTTGTTCTAAAATAGGTTTTAGTGCTTGAATATAATCACAGGGTTTAAAATAAGAATTTGTGATTATTTTAGTGTTTTGTTTAAACCAATTTAAAGGTATTGATTGTTTTTTTTCGTTTTTTATATATTGGTCTAGTAATTGATATGGTAATAAAAAGGTTAGGTTGTAGATTGCGAAACGAATGATTAAAAAAGGAAATCCACCATGATTTAGAACTCTGGATAAATGTTCTAGTTGGTGTTTGTGGATCATTTTTAATGGAAAAGATGTTTTGTTGTGGGTTGATTTTGCTTCGAAATCGATGGCTATTCCATTATAGATACCGTTATAGTCGGTAGTTGATGATTGTTGATAATAAGCTTCAGTTATTTTGGCTGCGCTTCTTTTTGGATAATCAACTTTGACTATATTAATTGGTGTTGGTTTTTTATATACTAGGGCAATTTTATGAATTTGATAATAAATATTAGTTTTATTTAAATCGTCTTCGAGTGATTGACCTAGATTAGATTTGTTTTTAACTTTCTCGTTTACAATTTTTTTACCGTTTGGATAATTTATCATTTTATCACCTATATTATTATAACAAATATTTATAATTTCAAACATATAGAAAAAAATAATGTTTTTTGATAGAATATTGGTGAAAGGTGGAAAAGAGTATGTTGACGCTTGATCAAATTGAGAATAAAGTTTTTAATGTTGAATTGAAGGGATATTGTCCGACGGAAGTAGATGCTTTTTTGGATGAAATTATGGTTGATATTGATGGTTATTTGTCACAAATCGAGTCTTTGAAGGGTGAGATTGCTCATTATCAAAAAATTATTAATGAATTATTGGCGACTAATCAGAGTTTAAAGGGAAAAATTGTTAGTTTAGAACAGTCGGCTACTAATACTGGTAGTAATGTGGATTTGATTAAGAGAGTGGCTCGTTTGGAGGAAGTTGTTTTTAATAATAACAATAATAACAATTATTAATACATAAAATCGGTAATCGCTGGTTAATTAATTTTAATTAGAGGAAAGTCCATGCTCGCACCGTCTGAGATGATGGTAGTGTTTGTGCCTAACGAAAAAATAAGTTAGGGCATTATTTATATAATGACGGCATTAATTGATCCTTTAAAATGGTGATTTAATTGAAAGTGCCACAGTGACGAAGCTATAGTGAAAACTATAGGGTGCAACGAGGTAAACCCCACAAGCGAGAAACCCAAATTTGGTAGGGGAACTTTGATAGCGAATAGAAGCGATTCAGGGACACTTATGTGTAGATAAATGATTACCGCCTAGAAATAGGTACAGAACATGGCTTATGATTTTATGGATTTAGTGGGAGGTGAGTTAGTGGCGAATTTGTTTGAGAAATTGATGAATAGACGTTATAGTATGAATGTTACGTTGGATGAATTGAGTTTGAAGACTAAGTTGCCGATAACTCACCTTATTGCGTTGGAAGAGGGCGATTTGTCTAAGTTTAGCCACGATATTGCGATGGTTAAATTTTATTTATTGAGTTATTGTAATGCTTTGGATATTGATTTTAATGAGATTGAGAGTGAATTGGACGAGATTGTAAGTGGCTATTCTCATACTATGATGTTGAAGAAGCGGCAAGAGCGCGAGAATAATTATCAGAGTGTGATGAAGCG
>JAEWIH010000103.1 GCA_023387245.1 Bacillota bacterium
TTTAGTAGCTGCTACCGATTTGACTCTGAATAAATATGGATTTGAAAGTGCTAAAGATTTAGCTAGAGAAAATGTTCAGGCGCGTTTGCGGGGTCATTTATTAATGACAGTGGCTAGTTTGGTTGGCGGTGTAGTCGCAAATAATACTAATAAAGTAGAATCATTTTTAGGTTATGGTACGATGTATGGTGATATTATTGGTGCTTTAGGTTTTATAAATGATTTAACTAAGCAAGAAGTGTGGCGTTTAGGTATTGAGATTAATAAATATTTAAATAGCGAAATTATACCTAGTGGTTTATTGCCTAGAGAAAATGATAATGGCTTAATATGGGAATTTATGCCTAGTGCCGAGTTGAGTTATAATCAAATAGATCCTATGAAATGGGGTTATCATGATTATTTAATTTCTAATTTAATGACAAATATGGATTATTTATATGAATTTATGGAAAAATATTTAAATGATAAGTTATTAAGTAGTCCGGTTGGTTGTTATATTAGTGGCTATGGATTGGATGATGGTGCGGCTTTTATTAATGATTTAGAATGGGTTTTAAATACTATGAATCGAAATAATTTTAAACGATTAGTATTTTGTCCATTTATTGTTTGTGGTAGTTCTAGCTTTGGGATAGAATATATTGATACATTATCTAAATATGTGTATAGTAATAAGTATAAACAATTAAAGGAGGCGATTTTAAATGCTTAAAAAAATATTACTTATTGGTGGTTTAGTTTTAATATTGGCTGTTGCTTGTAGTAAAACGACTAATAATACAACATCGTCTGATCAAAAAAAAGAGTTAGTTAATTTTAATAAACTTACTAAGCTAACTTTCCAAGATTATGATAAGTTTTTGGCTGATAAAAAATCTGGTTTAGTTTATTTTGGTTGGATTGATAAATGTGGTGATTCATTAAATTTTCAAGAAAATTATTTGGAACAATTATTATCTAAAAAACCGGAATTACTTGAACAATTGATTGTGGTTAATATGGATGCTAGCGCTCCTGAAGCCTTGAAAAATAAAGAATTGCGTAAACCGATCTTAGAAAAATATAATGTACAATATTCACCTACATTACTAAGAATTAAAGATGGTCAAATTGACGAAAAATTAGAATGGACATTAAAAAATAATGATCCTAAAACGGCTATTGATGAACAATTATTAAATCAATTTTTTGGTGTAAAATAGTGTTCTTTATAAAATGGTCATATGAACTGATACTTCTAACTATAGTTTAGAAATATCAGTTCATTTTTTTTAATATTATTTTTAGCTATTAAAATAGGGAGCAAATAATTATGTTATATATTGATATACTTATATTAATTTAATTATTCGATTAATAGAGATTTAGTATTAAAATAGGGCGTTTTAACATAGCGCTTACACCATATTTTAATTAAAAAATTTGTAAAGGATTACATTGCGATAAATAAAGGGTCTTTGCTTGTTATTAATTAAACAAAAATTTTTAAAAAATTTTAAAAAAAATTATTGTTTTTTAAAAGAATATCCTATATATTAAAAATAGAAAAGGACGGTATTAAAATGATTACTTTTTTTATCTCTGTAGCGATATTAATTATTGGCTACGTCGTTTATGGTGCTTTGGTTGAAAAAGTTTTTAAACCAGATGATCGACCTACTCCTGCAATCGCTAGACCTGATGGTGTTGACTATGTACCTTTAAAAGGGTGGAGAGCATTTTTGATTCAATTGCTTAATATTGCTGGATTAGGACCGATTTTTGGTGCTTTATCTGGTGCTATTTGGGGACCATCTGTTTATTTATGGATTGTATTTGGTACAATTTTTGCTGGCGCTACTCATGATTATTTAGCTGGTATGTTATCAGTTAGACATAATGGTGCTAGTATTTCTGAAATCACTGGTATTTATCTTGGTAATTTCATGCGCCAAGTAATGAGAGTTTTCTCAATAATCTTGCTTGTAATGATCGGTGTTGTATTTATGGTTGGTCCAGCTGCTTTAATTGCTTTAATGACACCAAGTGCTTTAAATGTTACTTTCTGGACTTTTGTAATTTTGGCTTATTATTTCTTAGCTACTTTATTACCATTTGATAAAATAATTGGTAAATTATATCCTTTATTTGGATTGGCATTGATTTTTATGGCTTTGGCTATTGGTGGTGCTACTTTACTAAATCATGGGACTAGACCAATGATTGAACTTACTTTAGAAAATCTTCATCCAACCGGAAGATCAATTTGGCCATTAATGTTTATTACAGTGGCTTGTGGTGCTATTTCTGGTTTCCATGCTACTCAATCGCCAATGATTGCTAGAACTTTAATGCATGAAAAACAAGGTAGAAGAGTGTTCTATGGGGCGATGGTTGCTGAAGGTATTATTGCTTTAATATGGGCTAGTGCTGGTATTGCTTTCTACTATAATAAAGATACAGGTTTATTAAGATTACTAGAAGCTGGTGGTGGTAATTCTACAGTTGTTTATGAAATGTCTACTACTTTATTAGGACCTGTTGGTGGTTTATTAGCGATGTTTGGTGTTGTTGCTTGTCCGATTACATCAGGTGATACTTGCTTTAGATCTGCAAGATTAACTATTGCTGACTGGTTTAAATTAGATCAATCAAATATGAAAATCCGTTTAGCATTGTCTACTTTATTATTAGGTGCAGGTTACATTATTTCTAAATTTGATTACCAAATTGTATGGCGTTATTTCTCTTGGTCTAATCAAACTCTAGCAATGATTGCTTTATGGGTATGTACTGCGTTTTTAATTAAATATCGAAAACCAATTACGTGTTTATTAACGTTATTGCCGGCGATGTTTATGAGTGCAGTATGTTCGACTTATATTTTAATTGCTCCAGAAGGATTTAATTTATCTACTGATATTGCTTATCCAGCTGGTTTAGCAATTGCTGGACTATTCACTTTCTTATTTGCTTTACGTGCAATAAAAATATTAAAACAACCTAGAACAATTGAATAGTTAAAATTATTATTGATGTTATTTAGATCGCACATTATATATGTGCGATTTTTATGTTTAATGAGTTATTTTATGAAATTAGCTACTTTTAATTTTAATAAATTCTCATGTAAAAATCATAAATATGATGGCTTTTAAAATGATATAGTGAAATCATGAGAAAGGGATTTCATAATATGAAGATGATTCTAAAGTTATTACTATCTATATTTTGTATATCTATTTTATTTACGCCCAATAAAGTAGATGCAGTTACAGTAGATAGAAATAGAAATTTTACTAAATTAGGTTCGATTATTAATTTTAGTAATAGTGGTAATGTCGTTAATATTACATATAGCGATGGATCATTGGGTAAAATTACTTTTTTAGAACCTCAAATGTTTCGTTATAATATTGAACCTTCTAATGATTTTGTTGATGTGCCGACTAGAAGTGGAAAAGGGCTTGATAAAGCTAGAATTACATTAACAAACGATAATGATTCACGTTATAGTAAGCCTAGTGTTGCTGTGCGTGAGCAGGAGGGCAACTTATTAATTGAGAGTGATAAGATATTGATTACGATTGAAAAACAAACATCATTATTATCAATTACTAATAAAGAAACGTCTAAAAAAGTGTTAGCTGAAGCGGCTCCTTTGTCGTTTTTAAATGGTTATACTTCTCAAACATTGACTAGATTAAATAATGAACAGTTTTTTGGTGGTGGTATGCAAAATGGGCGTTTTAATCATACTAATCAATCAATTAAAATTGTAAATACAAATAATTGGGTTGATGGTGGTGTTGCTTCGCCTAATCCTTTTTATTGGTCTACTAGTGGTATTGGGGTAGTTAGACATACATTTGCTCAAGGTAATTATAACTTTGATAAAGAATATAAATCACAAGTAGTAACTGCTCATAATGAAAGAAGATTTGATGCTTATTATTTTGTTAATTCTGATTATAGTCAATTAATTAATGAATATTATCATTTAACTGGCAAGCCTAATATGCCTAAGTTAAGTGCTTTATATTTAGGTCATTTAAATTGTTATAACCGTGATACTTGGGTTGAGGCTAATAATGGTATTTTATTTCCAGATGGTAAAAGATATCGGGAATTTCAACCTGCTCAATTAGGGAATCGGGTTGGAATTGCTGAAAGTTTAAATGGTTATATTAATAAAGGCGATTCTAAAACAACTATTGAAGGTGGTTATCAATTTAGTGCTCGAGCTGTAATTGATGAACATATTAAACATAATATGCCTCTAGGTTGGTTTTTACCAAATGATGGCTATGGTTGTGGTTATGGTAAGGATTCGACTAATTTTGATAGTAATATTCAAAATTTAAAAGAATTTGGTGATTATGCTCGTGAAAAAGGAGTCGATATTGGTTTATGGACTCAAAGTAATTTATGGCGTAATGACAAAGAAAAAAATGAAATTTTACAGCGAGATATTGATAAAGAGGTTGATGCTGGATTAAGCTTTTTAAAAACTGATGTTGCTTGGGTAGGTTATGGTTATTCTTTTGGATTAAATGGATTAGAAATTGCATATCCAATTATGGCTAAAAATAACGTTCGTCCTGATGTTATTACTCTTGATGGCTGGGCAGGAACTCAAAGATATGGCGGAATTTGGACAGGTGATCAATCTGGTGGTAATTGGGAATATATTCGTTTTACAATTCCTACCTATATCGGTTCTGCTCTTGGTGGTCAACCTAATAATTCTTCAGATATGGACGGTATTTTTGGTGGTGGTCCAAAAATTCAAGTTCGTGATTTCCAATGGAAAACATTTACAACAATGCAACTGGATATGGATGGTTGGGGTAGTGCACCAAAGAAACCGTATGCTTATGGTGAACCATATACTTCAATTAATCGTTATTATTTGAAATTAAAAAGCCAACTAATGCCATATTTATATAATGAATTATATCGTTCATTAAATGGTGTACCTTTTAATAGGGCAATGTTTATTAATTATCCTAATGATGCTTATGCATATACAACTAATACTCAATATCAGTTTATGGTTGGTAAAGATTTTTTAGTTGCGCCAATATATAAAAATACTAATATGCAAGAAAATGGTGATGATATTAGGAATAATATTTATTTACCAGATGCTAATCAATTATGGATTGATTATTTTACTGGCCAAAAATATCGTGGTGGCCAAGTTTTGAATAATTTCCAAGCTCCTTTCCATAAATTACCTTTATTTGTTCGTGATGGAGCAATTATTCCTATGTATTTAGAACATAATAATCCTCAAGAAATTACTGCATCTAATCCAAAAGGACTAGATCGTAGTTATCGTTTATTTGAATTTTATCCTAGTGGTTCTAATACATATACTTTAGTTGAAGATGATGGTAAGACAATTAATTATAATAAAGGAGCTAATCCTACTTATGGTCAGACTTTAACTACTAAAATTGATAGTGTTGTTGATAATAATGTTGCTACTTTAACTATTAATGCTTCGAGTGGTAGTGTTGATAATATTCCTGTTAATAGAAGTAGTGAGTTTATTGTTAATGTTAGTAAAAAACCGAGTTCTATTGAAGTTTCGGTTAATAATTCTAATGTCGATTTAGTAGAAGTAGCTGATTTAGATACTTTAAGAAAGACACCAAATAGTTATGTATATGTTGAAAGTCCTGATTTAAATGTGTTTTCGACTTCTAATTCGCCATTTGAATCAGTTAAAATGATTACTAATCCAAAATTATATGTGCATGTTGCTAAAAATAATGTTAATTCATCAGTAATTAAATTGGTATTAAATGATTTTAGTAATGATTATGAATTAGGTGTGGATAGTTTAAATTCTAATTTACTAGCACCGAATAATTTAACTTATAATTTAGAAGCTTCAACTGCTTATACTAATGATTTAGTGTGGGATAGTGTCGAGAATGCGACTTCTTATGAAATTGAGGCTGATGGTATAATTAAAACTAATTTATTGTCACCACATTTTGTTGATGAAAATTTAGTTCCTAATTCTTTACATACATATCGAGTTAGAAGTCGGAATGTAGATGGTTATTCTGAATGGAGTGCTCCTTTAGAAGTTAGGACGATACAAGATCCATATTTAAATGTAATTAAAGAGAATGTAACTATGTATCATGATAGCCAAGATCAGCCAGGTGATGGTTTAAAGAAGGCTTATGATAATGATTTAGGTACAATGTGGCATACACGTTGGACTAAGGTTAAAGATCAAGATATTACTTATTTAGTTATCGATTTAAATAAAGCTTATGATTTAGATAAGTTAGAATATTATCCGCGTGATAATGGAGGTAATGGAGCATTTATTAGTGCTGATGTTGAAGTGTCATTAGATGGTAAACATTGGACTAATCGTAAAGTTATTAATTTTGATCGTAATCGGGTTAATACTATTAGTTTGAATGGCCAAAGAGCTCGTTATGTTAGATTTAATAAATTAAAAACAGTTGGTGGCTTTGGTTCTGCTAGAGAAATTATGGTATATTCAATGGCGCCTATTAGCAATCATAAACATTTATTAGGTGATTTAAATAATGATAAATTAGTTAATGTTGATGATTTTGAATTTATTAAAAATTATGCTTTTTCTACTAAGGGAGATTCATATTTTGATTATGTCAATTCAGTACATGGCGATATTAATTACAATAATACTTTTGATATTTATGATATTGCTTTTATTCATCAACAAGTGGATAATACTTTAGTTAAAAATAGGGCTAGTGGTCAAATATATTTAGATGTTTCTAAGAGTAATATTGCCTCTAACCAATTAATAGAAATCCCGGTTATGGGTGTTAATTTGGAAAATGTTTATGCTTATAGCATTGATTTAAATATTGATTATACCCAATTTAATAAAATTACATTAATTAGTAATAAACAAGGATATACATATTCACTTAATGAACCTAATACTAAAAATCATTGGACAGTTGGTTTTGTTGCTAAAAATCAAAGCGAGAGAATTAATGGTAGTAATCAAATAGCAACTTTACAGTTACAGCCTAAAAATAGTTTTGATATATCTAAATTAAGTGCTAGTGGTATTTTAGTTGGTAGCGATCGTGATGAAATTAAGTTGTCTAATATTTTAGGTCAACAAAAAAATTATTTAGCTAGAAGTGATTTTGATGTTACTTATACTAATGATATAGTGCCTAATGATGATGGTAATAATAAAAATATTTTATTCCAAGATGGAGCAAATGGCGAGGCCAGATTGTATGATGGTAATTTAAATAATTTATCGGAATTTAAGTGGTATTATGGACCAAACAATTTCCCTGATAGTGTTAAGTTACCGACTGATTTTACTTATAATTTTAAGAAACCAGTTAATTTAGAAGCAATTGAAATTGTTAAGCGGGCTGCTGGTAATGGAACATTGAATAAAGTGGAAATTCAAGCGTTCAATAATGATGATTTATTGTTTAATCAAACTATTGATAGTGTTCCAGAAACTTTAATTGTTTCTTTGAATAAGGAAGATGTTATAACAAAATTAATTATTACTCCATTAGAATCAAGTGGTGTGGCTAGTGGTGCTAGTAATCCAAATAATCGCATGTTAACATTAAAAGAAATTAGTTTTGTTGGTAATTATGCTAGTGAAAAAGAAGTTATAAAGCCGGCTAAAGAGATGCCTTTGCCATTATCTGATTTTACAAGTATATTATTTACTAATTCAAAACTACCTACTGATCAAGTTAAAGAGGGAAGTGTTTTGGGTATAAATGGCTATAAATTATTTAAAGCTGGTGGTAATGGAACTCCTGATCCGATATTTGATTTAGATCATAGTAGTATGGCTGAATTTTCTTGGGCACTTGATGGTACCGGGTTTGATGATTATACACGAGTGCCGTTGACTATTACTTTTAATTTAAAAGAAGTTAAGGAATTTAATAAATTATTAGTTGTTCAAAGGCCACAAGCTAATGCGAATGGTAGAATTAAGTCATTACAATTATTTGGTGTTGTTAATGGTAAAGATAAATTAATTGCTAAGATGGATAATGTCGTTGCTTTAAATGAAATTGTATTAACTGCTACAGATACTATTAATACTAATGTTTTGAAGTTGGAAATTTTAGAAACGACTGGTAATGATGTTAGTGCTAGTGGGGTTAGTGCATCTGATAAACTTAATAGAATGTTAACTATTAATGAAATTAGTTTGTTTGGGACTGAGGCTAAAGTAACTGAGGATAAAGTAGCGGATTTAGATGTTAGTGATTTAAATGAATTATTAAATCAATTTAGTTCAAAAGTAATTGATTCATATTTAGTTAATGATAATAATGAAAAACTAATTGAGTTAAAAAATCTATTACAAAAGGCTAAAGAATTTGTAGGGTCAAATCCAAAAGATTTACCTGAAAATGTCGAAATTAAGAGTGAATTGATTGATAAATTAACTAAATTATCTAAGTTATTATCTACGAAAGAGATAGTGTCTGATAATGATTATGTTACTGTTAACTATGCTCCGGCTGTATTTGGTAGTACTAGTCCTAAATTAGTTGTTAGTAAAGATGCTGATAGTGATAGTCAAATAGTTTATAGTATTAAATTTATGTCTGATGGTAAGGAATTACAGCCTCAATTAGGTAGGCTAAATCTAGCTTTAAAAGTTAATGAAAATTGGACAGATCAAAGTAAAATAAATATAGTTCATATTTTTGGTGAAAATAATCAAAGAGAGAACATTCAAGATTTTGCATTAAATAATAGTATAGTAGAATTTAGTGTTGATCATTTATCTAGTTTTGAAATTAATTATATTTCAAATGATATAAATAATAATACTGAAAACACTAATGAAAATACTAATGCTAATAATACAAACGAAAATACTAATAACGATTCATCTAGTACTCTAGTTTTAATTACTGATAATAAAGAAATAAATAAACCAATATCTAAAGTGGTTGTTAGTGATATAAATAATTTAACTATTGATGATAAAAATAGAATAGAAGCTGCTTTTAGGTTACTAAATCCTAATGCTACATTAACTATTACTTTTATCAATGATCAAATAGTAGTGAATGATCGAGTGTTTAATATTAATGATGTTGCTAGTGCTTCTAGTAAAGTGTTGCCAAATACTGGTGTTGATAATTATTGTAATGGTATATTGGCTTTGTGTTTAATGATTGGTGGTTATTTAATTATTAATAGGAAAAATTATTTGGAATAAATAAATAAGTGGCATTTATTAATTGCCACTTATTTTCTTGAAAACGTTTAAATTTTAGAAAAAATAGGATATAATATAGGTGAAAGGTGGTGTCGATATGGCTAAAATGCGATTGGATATACATCTTCATAAGGATTATGTTATTGTATATCCGCTTCTCTTTTTTATTTAATTAATGGTTTAGGTTTAGAATGGCAATTTAGAAAAGAGGTAAAAATATGTTAGTTAATATAGTTGGTAAAAATGTTGAAATTACTGAATCTATGCGGATGCGTGCTGAAAAGAAATTATTATTATTAGAAAAATATTTTAAAGATTATCAGTCTTTAATTGCTAGAGTATTAGTAAAGATTTATGGTAGTGAACAAAAAGTTGAAGTGAGTGTTGATACTCCGATTGGCTTGTTACGGGCTGAAGTTAAAGAATTTGATTTTTATGCGGCTTTAGATAAATCGATAGATCGTTTAGAGGATCAAATTAGAAGATATAAAACTAAGTTTTCTCATAAACATAAAGAAAAATTATCATTAGCTTTTTTAGAAGAACAAGAATTAGAACAAGAACAAGATGAAAAATTAGAACCAGTTAGAACTAAGACAATTACTGCCAAAAAGATGAATTTGAATGAGGCAATATTGACAATGGAATTACTTGGTCACGACTTTTTTGTATATACTGATGATGAAACAAATGAGGTAGCAGTTGTTTATCGTCGTCGTGAAAAAGGTTATGGATTATTAGAAGTAGAGAAATAAAAAAACAGGAGATTATTTAATCTCCTGTGCTTTTTTTAGTGCGACTTTAGTCATAAGTGGTCCAATTAATTCGTATATGACTGTAGAACATAATATAATGGTTCTGATCATTGCTCCATGTTCTGGTACTATAGTCATTGCGGTAGTTGCTAAACCGATAGCTACACCTGCTTGGGGAACTAATGTCCAGCCTAAATATTTAGTAACAGTTGGTTCGCATTTACATATTTTACAGCCAATGGATGCACCTACTACTTTACCAATTACTCTAAATACTAAATATATTAATCCAATTAATCCGACTTGAGAAATAATACCGATATTTAATTCAGCGCCACTAAAGAAAAAGAATAACATAAATAGTGGTGGTGTTAACCTATCGATAATATTGAAGATGGGTTCATAAACTGGTGAAATATTAATATATACAGCCGACATCATCATAATGGTTAATAATGAAGATAGATGTAAATAATCACTTAAACCATTTGCTAGAAAAATCATTGCGATAGTTATTGATAAACGATTACCTCGGCCTGTAAATAATTTTGTTAAGTATGAATATAATAGACCTAAAAGTGCTCCGATTAATAATGATAATAAAATTTCACTAATAGGTTTAATTAATGACATTAAAATAGATGTTTGTTGAGGATTTGTTAATGATTTAGCGATAGCTGTTGATAGCCCAAAGACAATTAAAGCTACGGCATCATCTAAAGCTACTACCGGTAATAATGTTTTAGTTACAGGACCTTTAGCATTATATTGTTTAATGATCATTAAAGTAGCTGCGGGTGCAGTAGCAGCAGCAATAGCTCCTAAACATAAAGCAAAAGGTAGATCAAATCCGAAACAAATTAATGCTATATCGACAATTATAACAGCAAATAATCCTTCTAATATAGCGATGATTACAGGTGTCTTTCCAACTTCTTTTAAAAAGCTTAGTTTAAATTCTGCGCCAATTGATAATGCGATAAATCCGAGTGCTATATTTGCTAAAGGATTCATAGATTCAACAAAGTTTAGTGGGAGAATTTTTAAACAATATGGTCCAATTATTAATCCTGCTATTAAATATCCAGTAACGTTAGGGAAATGGATTAATTTCATTAGTTTACTTGATAATAAGGCAATAAAAAAACATAACGCTAATAAAAGATATATATTTTCTAACATTATTTAATTCCCTCACAATATAAAACTGGGATTGTAATTAAAACACCGTTGTTAGGCTGATTAATATCTCCGATTACAGTTTTAATAATGTTTGCAGTATTAATAACATCTTGATCTTTTACTACTATTAAAAGCACTTTTGTTTCTTCATTAAATTGATTACTAATTATTTGTCTTAATGTTCCAAACATTGGTAAATCTGACATACTTGCTAATCCTGATGCCATGCCATAACCATCGATTATAGTGCCTCCACAGATGTTGTTTTTGCCTAATTCATGCATAATTTGATTTATGAGTTCGGCTTTTTTTAAAAATAAAACTAAAAGTTGCATTATTCTTCCTTCTTTCTACAATAAATGATTATACTCTTTTATAAAATAAATGGAAGAAATATTCTAAAATAGTTGCATTTTTATTGAAATATGTTATTATTATTAGCGTTAACAATATGACCCAAGACAGTAACTGCTATTAGGCTTAATTTGTTACCGAGGTTAGTAATCTTTTTTTACTTGGCTTGTGTCTTTATGTTGTACATAAGCTTTTTTATTGGTTATATTGATAATAAATAGGAGGTATAGACGTGAAAGAACAAGTCTTATTACAAAAACAAGACCTTGTTAGTGAGATTCGCGAAAAGTTCGATAATTCTGCTTCTGCTGTTGTTGTTGAATATCGTGGGTTATCAGTAGCACAAGTTACACAATTGCGTCGTGATTTATTGAGCGAGGGAGTAGATTTAAAAGTATATAAAAATACAATGACTCGCCGTGCTATTGAGGGTAAGGGCTATGATGAGTTATTAGAATCATTAAAAGGTCCGAATGCGATTGCGTTCTCTAGTGATGCAGTTGCTCCTGCGCGTGTTTTAGCTAAATTTGCTAAAACTAATCAACATCTAGTATTGAAGCAAGCTGTTGTTGAAGGTAAGGTAATTAGTGTTGAAGAAGTGAAAGAAATTTCTAAATTACCTAATCGTGAAGGTATGCTATCAATGTTACTTGGATGTTTACAATCGCCTATGCGTAATTTTGCCTGGGCAATTAAACAGTTATCTGAAAAAGATGCTGATGAAAATACTGCAAGTGCAGTTGTTGAAAATGTAGATGCTGCTAAAGAAGTGGCTGAATCAGTTGTAGCTGAATAAGGAGGATAATATAATGGCTAAATTAACTGTTAGTGAAGTTATTGAATTTTTGAAAGAAAGTACTATCCTTGAATTAAATGAATTAATCAAGGCTGTTGAAGAAGAGTTTGGGGTTACTGCTGCTGCTCCTATGGCTGTAGCTGCTGCTGCTCCTGAAGCTGAAGCTGCTAGTGGTCCAAGCGAAGTTACTGTAACATTGAAAGAACTTGGTGCTGGTGCTTCTAAAGTTGCTTTAATTAAAGTAGTTCGTGAAATTACAGATTTAGGTATGATGGATGCTAAGAAATTAGTTGATAATTTACCTGCTGCGATTAAAGAAAACATTAAGCCAGAAGAAGCTGAAGAAATTAAAGCTAAATTGGTTGAAGCTGGTGCTGTTGTAGAAGTTAAGTAGTTTATATG
>JAEWIH010000052.1 GCA_023387245.1 Bacillota bacterium
ATATAATCCATTCTTAATAATTTTAAACCTAATTTTTCAGCAACTCTTTTAGCATCATTATAATCCTCTTCCTGAGGACAAATATGACTATCTAAATTAGGATTACCATTATAATCATTATTAAGACTAGAATCCCAATTGCGCATAAAAAGACAATCTACCTCATATCCTTGTTTTTTTAAAAGATAAGCAGCTATCGCACTATCAACACCGCCTGATAAACCAACTAAAACTCTCATTGCGACCTCATAAAAGACATATTGCGTAATTCCTTAGGTAAAAAAGCGTCAATTTCTTCAGAATCATATCCTACTTGAAAATTGAATTCATTGATAATAATCGGTCTTTTTAAAATAGATGGATTTTTGATAATAAAATCAATAAGATCATCTAATTTAAGATTATCCACATCAATTTTCTGTTCCTGAATAATCTTTGAACGGAAAGAAATTAAATCTTCCGTACCATTATCAGAACGCATTAATAAAATCTTAACTTCGTCTGCAGTTAATTTATGCTTAAAAATATTTTTTTCAACAAATTCTATATTATGTTCCTTAAGCCAAGCTCTCGCTTTACGACAAGAGGTGCAGCCTGGTGTTGTATATAGTAATAACATAAACTAATTATAAACCACTTAAGTTTATATCACAATAAAATTAAGATAAAAAAATAAAAATTAATAAAATAGTATAATAAAATATGCTATTTGATTAAAGTTTATTAATTAAACCATTTAAGAAGGGATTACTAATTAATTCATCAGCAATCCTTGTATTTTCACCATGTCCTGGTAAAACGATCAAGTCAGGATTTAAATTAGGGAAAATTCTAAGACTCTTCATCATATCTTTAGCACTTGATCCATATAAGTCATAGCGACCGATACTTTCCTTAAATAATACATCTCCTGAAAATAAATATCCTTCTATTTCATACATTACACAGCCTGGTGAATGACCTGGTTTATGATAAATTTTAAATTCAAAATCATTGATTTGAATTTTATTAAAATCAAAATAGTTAACAGGACATTTAAGACTAATACCCTTTTTAAATGCTGAATTATTCGCAGTTCTTACGATCTCTTCATCTTCTTTATGTAAATAAACAGGAAGCTGATAGTCATTATATAACTCATCCACAGCGCCGATATGATCATAGTGTCCATGAGTTAAAAGAATTGCTAGAGGTTTTTTATCATGTAGCAGCTTTTTTATTTTAGGATATTCACTACCTGGATCAATAATAATACAATTATTACTTTCATCACTAATTATATAACAATTGGTTCTAAGTTCCCCTAAACTTAACTTATCTATTTTATACATAAACTAAAAAAGCCTTAAGGCTTATTTTTTCTCCTTATGTAAAGTTACTTTTCTACATCTAGGACAATATTTTTTGATTTCCATTCTTTCTGGATGTTTTTTCTTATTTCTTGTACCGATGTAATTTTCTTCACCACATATAGAGCATTTAAAGATGACAAATTCTCTCATTAGATTCTCCTTATATATATCATAAATCTTAAATTATGAATTTTAATTCTTAATTTAATTTAAAGCTTTTATATTATAACATATAAATTATTTATCTACCATAGTATTTTTTAATTATCTAAATTAACTTTAATCATAAATCTTATTCATCTTTAATAATTTTTCTTAGAATTAAGATTTATTATCCTTATAAAGCTGATTCGATCATAAGAGATTGTTTTAATTAATAAGGATTCTAATGCTTTTAAAATGGTATAATTAAGATATGAAAATCAATAATCGGAAAAGAGTGAAAATGTACGCCTAGCAAGGAAAACCATAAAAGGTGGTGGTATTGGACTTGGTACTATCGGTTAGGTTTAATCGTATTTTTTATTACGCATGATCCCTTAGCTGGAATTAATACAGCCTTAAATAGTAATACTAAGGCTAATCTTAGAGAGGAAAATGAATATATTATTCTAAACGAAAAAGAGAGTGAACTTTATGATTATGCAGCGGTGGTTATGGCTGATAATGAAAAGGTTTATAAATATTTTTTAGAAGATGATTTTCGCCCTGCTGAATTAGTTATTTGTGAACTACTCACCACTTATAGAAGTGGGAGCTTCTTGGTCAATATACCTAAGCGGTACAAGTTTACCCAAGCTAACAAGGTAGTTCCTACCTCAAAATAATACCAAAATTACATTGCTAATTTCAGTAGATTTATACTAGCATTTATATCTCTGTCGTGGTTTACACCGCATTCAGGACAAGTCCAATTTCTAAGTGCTAGATTTTTTACATCACTATTTTTATAGCCACATTCTGAACAAAGTTGACTACTAGCATAGTTAGATGGTGCAATAATTATTTCTCTGCTATTCCAACTTGCTTTATATTCCAACATTGTTCTAAACTCTGCCCAACTAACTTCACTAATTGCTTTAGCTAATTTATGATTTTGCAACATATTCTCAACTCTCAAATCTTCTAAAACTATTACTTGGTTTTCGCTAATAATTTTAGTTGATAATTTATGTAGAAAGTCTTTACGTTGATTAGCTATCTTTTGGTGAAGTTTAGCAACCTTTAATCTTGCTTTATATCTATTGTTGCTTCCTTTTTGTTTTCTTGATAAGTCTTTCTGTAATTTAGATAACTTCTTTTCGGATTTTCTAAGATTTTTGGGATTATCAAATCTATCACCATTGGAGCATACAGCAAACTCCTTTAGTCCAAGATCTATTCCTATCTTATTATCATTCTTTGGAAGTTGAATATTTTTAGTATCTACCAAAATTGAAATATAATATTGATTACTTGGTGTTTTAGATATAGTAGCAGATTTAATTAATCCTTTGAATTGTCTATGCATAACTATCTTAATTTTAGATTTTAGCTTAGGAATTTTTACAAAGTTTCCATATGCACTAATAGTTCCATTTTGATTATTAGTTGTATAACTAAATCTATTAGTTTTCTTAGACTTAAATTTAGGAAATCCTACTGATTTATCTCTAAAGAAGTTTTTGTAGGCTTTATCTAAGTTCATTTGAGCGTTAGCTAAAGCTAAGCTATCGACTTCTTTTAACCACTCGTATTTCTTTTTATATTGAGCAGGTGTAGGATATTTTATAGCTTTGATATCTAAATCTTTATTTTCTTCATAAGATTTAATTCTATCAGCTAACATTTGATTGTAGACAAATCTAGTACAACCAAATGTTTTAGCAAGATATAATCTTTGTTCACTTGTTGGATATATCCTGTACTTATAGGCTTTAAGCATCATTTCACCCCCTGATTCTCAATGTATTTTCTTACTACTTCAATAGGTGCTCCACCAATAGTTAGTAAGCAATAGCTTCTACTCCAGAAATATTCTTTCCAAAGTTGCTTTCTTATAACTGGATATTCTTTTTTTATAAGTCTGCTACTTGCTGATTTATAAGCGTTTAGAAATTTAGATATGTCTGTGTTTGGTGAACCTCTAAATAGCAAGTGAATATGATCTTTATCGTGGTTCCATTCTTCTAAAGTTATATTGTACTTAGGTGAAATATACTCAAATATTTCTTTCAACCTATTGGATATATTATCATCAATTACTTTTCTGCGATATTTTATAACCAATACTAAGTGATACGATAACTTGAATACTGAATGGTTATTAGTGTCTAAGTCCATTGTTATTCCTCATTCCTATCATTTACTACTGATTATATTATACTGTTCTTGTTGACTATCATCAAGTGCTATCCATCTCCTACTTTAGAAGATGGGAGAATTTCGCACATTAAGGTTAAATTGTAATTTATAAGGTTTAATAGTATTAAACCTTTTTTTATTATCCTATCTTTTTAAAAAAGCGAACCTCTAATTCTGATATGTACCCCAAATCCTAGACAACTAGGAGGAGGGGTAATTTTTTATGAAATATTCATGGGTATAAATGTTAATCTAAAAGTACCCAAAAGTGTTCACGAAATAATCCCCACTTAAGTGAATGATAAGGGTACTATTTTGTTATAATTATCTCGGTTTTGAGGAGATTTTATGACAGATTATATTTTAAAGCACATTAATAAT
>JAEWIH010000080.1 GCA_023387245.1 Bacillota bacterium
AGTAGCGATAGTTGGTCCAAATGGAGCGGGTAAGTCAACGTTACTAAAGTCAATATTAAATTTTACTAAGCCGTTATCTGGTGAAATAACACTCTTTAATCAGCCTTTAAAACAAGTCATTAATCGTATAGCCTATGTTCCCCAACATAATTCTATCAACTGGGATTTTCCAATTACTGTATTTGATGTTGTCTTGATGGGGCAATATCAAAAAATGGGAATATTTAAACGCCCAAGACAAAAAGAAAAAGAAATTGCCTTAGATTCGCTTCGTCAAATGGAATTGTTGGCTTTAAAAGATCGCCAAATATCACAACTATCTGGCGGGCAAAAACAAAGAGTTTTTATTGCTAGGGCATTATGTCAACAAGCAGATTTACTATTAATGGATGAACCTTTGACAGGTGTTGATAAAAAGTCAGAAAAAATTATTATGAATAAACTAAAACAATTACAAACAGAAAATAAGACGATTGTTTGTGTACATCATGATTTAAGTACATTACGTGATTATTTTAGTCATGTTGTTTTTATTAATCGTTATGTTATTGCTAGTGGATTGATTGAAGATGTATTGAATGATGAAAATATTAAAAAAACTTATAATGAGGTAAAGCGTGGTTGATGTATTATTTTCTTATGATTTTTTGGTAGTAGCATTAGGTAGTATGTTTCTGGCAATTGTTGCTAGTGTTGTTGGTTGTTTTAGTGTTTATAAAGGTCAAAGTTTGATTGGTGATGCTATTGGGCATTCTAGTTATCCTGGAGTTATTCTAGCATTTATGTTATTTATGAGTAGAGAACCAGTGTTGTTAATGTTGGGAGCTATTGTAATTGGGAGTTTGGCTTATATTACTATTTTAGGCATAGTAAATAATTCTAAAATAAATTTTGATAGTGCATTGGCACTAGTTTTATCGGGTTTTTTTGGTTTGGGAATGGTTTTAAAAACATATATACAAGGGCACGAAGCTTATTTACATCTTAATCAAGCAGGATTAAAGAGTTATATTTTTGGTTCTACCGCATTTATTTTAAAGAGTGATGTATATTTAATTTTAATTGTTGCGATTATTGTCTTATTAATTTTGTTTCTTTTTTATAAAGAAATTTTAGTTAGTATTTTTGATCGTGAATATGCTCGTTCTATTGGTATTAATACGGCCCTTGTTGATTTTATTTTATTAATTATGATGATGGCAATTATTGCCTTGGGCTTAAAAAGTGTTGGTGCGATTTTAATTTCTAGCTTTTTAATTATTCCGTGTATATGTGCTAATCAGCATACTAAAAAAATTAAAAATGTTTTTATTATTGCTGTAGTAGTATCGGTTGTTAGTTCATTAGTTGGTGTATACTTTTCTACTATCATTAATGGATTATCGACTGGTCCGATGATAATTGTTTGTATGGGATTTTTAACAATTTTGTCTTTTATTTTTGGGAAATATGGTATTTTAAAACAATATTATATTAAAAGAGGTGTAGAACATGAGTGAGGTTTTATTAGTTTTAGTAATGACGGCACTTTGTTGTTCATTAATTGGTCCAATTGTGATTTTAAAAAATATGTCAATGGTTGCTGATGCTCTATCCCATTCAATCTTATTAGGAATTGTCATTAGTTTTATTTTTGTTAGAGATTTATCATCTATTTGGTTGATTTTGGGTGCGGCTATTTTTGGTATAATTACAGTTTTAATTGTTGAATTACTAGTGAAATTGAGACTTGTTAAAAATCAAGATGGTCTAGGATTTATTTTTCCAATCTTTTTTTCTTTGGGTGTTATTATAATCTCGAAATTTTTTAGAAATGTTCATTTAGATATTGATGTAGTTTTAATGGGTAATCCTTTATTTTCTCCTTTTATCCGTATGTGGGGATTGCCTAAAGATTTAATAATTATGATTTTAGTATTTTTAATCAATTTAATTTTTATTATATTAAGCTATCAGCGACTAAAGATTAGCTTATTTGATGAAGATTATGCTAGATTACAAGGGATTAAAATCAATTTGTTGTATTATTTAAGTGTTTGTTTAATTTCGATTACGAGTGTTAGCGCATTTAATATTGTTGGAGCAATATTAGTTATTTCTTTTTTAGTTGCTCCAGCTGCTTCTGCTTATTTATTGAGTAAAAATTTAATGGCGATGATATTTATATCATTGATGTATGGTTTGGTTAATGTCTTCATAGGTTTTCATATTTCTATGATTTTGGATGTTTCGCTATCAGGGGCTTGCGCATTTATTTCGTTGATTACTTGTTTATTGACAATTGTTTTTTGTAAAAATGGTTATATTCATAAATTGTTTTATCGTCGTTTAAATAAGAAACAATTGAGGATGGATTTGATTTTAATTCATTTGTATCGCCATCCTAATGATATTAATGAAACTGGATATACTAGTATTCATAAACATTTAAATTGGTCTAGTCATGATACTGAATACTATTTGTCTGAATTAGTTTTAGAGGATTATATTGAATATAATGATAAATTGAAAATATATGTTTTAAAGGCTAGCGGATTAAAAAGAGTGGAATATTTGTTGGCTAGATGAGTGATATTTTAAAACATTTTAAGATTGAAGTTTTAGATATTGATCATTTATGATATAGAAATAAATTTCTTAATTATGAATATTTTTTTATACCTTTGTAATCATTATAATAATTACAAAGAAAAGTGGGGATAAATAATTTATGGATGAAAAACTATTGTAGACATTGTTACTGTAGTTTTAGGGATTATAATCTCTATAATTTTACTTCGTATTAATTATTACTTATTCCCTTTAGGTGTAATTATAAGTTCATGTTGTTTTTGTTTTTATGATATGAAAAAGAGAAATAATTATAAATAATGGCCACTAGTAGTTATTTCGAGTGTAATGCTTTTAATAATGTGTTGTTGGTTAGCATATACATACAATTAATATTTTAAGATAAAAAATGAAGTGAACCCAGAAAGTGATATGTACCCAATTTCCTAGACATATATGAATGTTTGTTAATTGGTTATATTGTATCATTGATTGCTTGAATCATGGATGTTTCTCTGTATTTTACAGGAGACATCCAT
>JAEWIH010000130.1 GCA_023387245.1 Bacillota bacterium
AACAGACCCAATACCGATAACGTATCAATGGCTGTTTTGACACCAGTAGATGCCATTAATCCAGTAGCATTACGTCCCATTGTAAATGCTTGACGAGCAAAAAATATCCCTAACATAACTTGATAAATTGCAAAACATACAAATGGAAACAACGCTCCTAATGCACTACCCTGTTGTGCCCAAGGAACTGCAATTGCTATAAAAATATATTGAACAGTTCCAGAATCAATTGCATCACCAATTCCAGCTAATGCCCCCATTAAGCCAGCTTTAGTGTTATACATTAAATCATCTTGCATTGTAATCTCTTTATTTTCGTATTCTTCTAATGCTCGCTTAACTTCCATAGATGCCATTAATCCAGTAATAACACCACCACCCCAACTCAACTGAGTATTAAAAAACAATAATTGACGTTTATACGCTTCTTTTAATGATTTTTCGTCCTTATATAATTTTCTTAAAATCGGCATCATTGCATATAATAATGAAGGCGCTAAATATCTTTCAAATGAATGTGGTATTTCGTTCGCAAAATGCCATCTTAAATATGCTTTAGTAATATCTTTTTTAGTAATTTCCTCAGGTGCACCAACTTTATTTTTAACTAATTCACTCATATTTATACCTCTTTCCTAAAATCCATCATCATAATCATCATCAGAAGAAATTGTTAAAGTATTTTTTGAACTTATATTATTTTTATTTTTTTGTGCCATAATAAAAATTAACGCAATTAATGTACCGAATATAGCATAAGTAACCATGGTAATTTTTAATGATTTTAAAGAGATACTCATAAAATAAGCCAAAAAGAAAAACACTAAATAATCTTTTCTTCCAATAACATAAACAGTAGTAGCAATACCAATTGCTGCTAGTCCACCACCAACAACACCTAATATATGTAAAACTACGGTTCCTTCCAAAGCTTTAATTACATCCGCAATTATTGGAGCACCAAAATATAAAGCCACAAATACTAATGGAACAAATAAAACAAATGAAGTAATTGTAGGCAATGTAATAATTGAACGCTTAATTGCTTTATCATTCATTTCTTCCACTGCTTTATCAGTATATTTACCTAAAAAAGTATTAATAAAAAAACGGAATTGATATAAATAACTACCTAATAGTCCTACAGGAACCGCAATAGCAATTGCTGCTTCAGGTTCTAATTTTCCTAATAATGCAACCGGTACTGCAATCGCTGCCGCAATTGAGGGCTCTTGTGGCATTGAACCACCTGGAGAAAACACTCCCATATAAATCAATTGAAGAGCAGCAGTTACAATCATTGCCTGTGAAATATTATTCATAACAATACCAACTACTAATCCTGTCATTAGTGGAGAAAAGCGTAAAGTTAATGTAGCTCCACCACCTAACCATCTCGACATTACTGCAGCTACCCATACTGCAATAATCAAACTTTGCAATGCACTTAAAGTTTCCATTTAATTCTCCTATCTAATATATTGTTCTAATTTTATTATTGAGTTTTTAAGTATATCTTCATTGATTTCAATAGGTAAAAGATGTACTTTTTCCTTTGAATTAACAAATTTGACAATTTCATCAATCGGTAATTCATTTAATGAAATACCCATATCTTTTAATGATTTAGGTAAATTCAGTTTAAGATAAAGATCCATTAATTTATCAATAGTTGACCACTTATCTTCAACTGCTAGTTGATAAAAAATACCATAAGCTACTTTTTCTCCATGTAAATATTTATGACATTTTGAAACGTATTTAGACATTGCATCATGCATTGCATGTGCAATCGCATTTCTAGCATACTTATCTCCTAGTCCCCCACATAAACCGGCAATCGCTATTATAATTTCTGAAACATGAACAAACTCATCAGTTACTAATTTCTGTTGCATATCGTTAATAGCTTTTTCTGATTCATTCATAATCACATCATTACACAATCTACAAGTAAAAGATGCTAATTTTAAAAATGGTTCATTTATTAATTTTTGTTGCGCTAAAATCGCTTCCGATTCATACCACTTAGCAATTGTATCGGCTATTCCTGCTTTAAAGAACTTAATTGGTGAATCAATAACTAAATATGGATCTGTAATTAAAAACACTGCTTGTCTTGTATAATGTTCAGTTACGCCCTCTGACATACCATTTTCTTTATACATAACTGATAGCGGAGTCCAAGCTGCACAATTACTGACTATAGTTGGAATTAATCCGAAATTAACATTACTAATATTTGCAGCATATCCAACTAAATCAGCTAATTTACCTCCACCTACTCCAATAATAAAATCAATATTGTACTTATCAACTAAATTCTTAATTAAATCAGCACCATAATAACTACATTCACCAGTATATTTGTGATAATAAATTTTTTGATTCAATTGCTTCAAAAAATTCATCTTAGGGATTGCCTTTCTCCAAGATATAGAACCATGAACAATTAAAATGTTTTTACACATATAATCATTTAAAATATCTGGAATAACATCTATCGCTCCTTTATGATAACGATAATAATTTGGACCTACTTTCACTTTCAAATCTTTTAACATACATTCAATCCTTTATTTTTTAATAAATTTACTAGTAATTTGAATAGATCTCTCTGGCAAAAGACCGTTTACTATATTTTCTACATCACTTACACATTTATTTCCCATTTCTTTTAAACATTCAAGTGTATATGCAGAAGTATGTGGCGTAAGAATCACATTTGAAAAAGATAAATATGGATGACTGATTCGGCCAGGTTCAAATTCTAAAACATCAGTTGCTAAACCAGATATTTTTTGAGATTTTAAACCATAAATAATAGCTTCTTCATCCAATAAAGCTCCTCGAGCAGTATTAGAAATATAAACACCTTTTTTCATCATATCAACTTGTTCATAAGAAATCATATGATAATTTTCATCAGTTAAATTCGCACATAAACATATAACATCAGAATTTGTTAATAGCTCAGATAATTCTACTTTTTTAGCACCATAACTTTTTAAATATATATCATCTTTATAAGGATCATAAGCTAACACATCGCACTTAAAACCATTTTTTAGTATTTCCACAATACAACTGCCTATATTGCCAACACCTATAACTCCAACGGTTTTATTAAATAAACTATTACCAACAAAACTAGACCTTTTTTCCCAATTATCATCCTTAACAGCATCAAAGGCCTGACAAGTTTTTCGCATTAAAGCAAGTAAATTAGCAACATTATTTTCAGCAACAGCATTTCTCTCTACTATCGCCGGAACAATTGAAACGATAGTATCATGCTTTCTTGCTGATTCAATATTTATGTTATTATAACCAATTCCATGGCGTGAAATTAGCATTAATTCATCCTTATGCTCAAAAAATTCTTCATCAAAAAATGGTGTAACGCTTGAAATAATAATATTAAAACCACTCAATAATTCAGCTAATTTTTTGCCTGAAATATTACTATCTACTGTAAAAAAGCTAACTTTACCTATTTTTTTCAATTTTTCTATATGCTCAGAAAATATTTTTCCAAAACTACTCGAATTTACTATAGCTATTTTATAATTAGACATACTATTTCTCCTTTTCAACTATTGCATGCCCGCCAAAACCATTCCTTAATGCTGAAACCACTTTTGCCGAAAAACTATCATCTTCTTGAGATAAATTACGCATAAATAAACTCAAAGCAATAGTAGGAACAGCAATTCCCATATCTAACGCAGTTTCAACAGTCCATTTAGCTTCGCCTGATGCTGAAACGATACCACGATAATTTTCAAGATTATGACTATGATTAAACTGTTGCTCTGCAATCTCCATCAGCCAACCACGAATTACCGATCCATTATTCCAAACTTTAGCTACCGAAGCTAAATCATATTCAAATTCACTTTCGTGCACAATTTGAAATCCCTCACCAATCGCTTGCATCATTCCATATTCAATCCCATTGTGAACCATTTTCAAAAAATGACCACTACCTGATTTACCTGTGTATAAATATCCCTCCTTTACTGATAAATCTTTGAAAATGGGCTCAATTTCTTTAAATACTTCAGGATCACCACCAATCATTGTACATGCTCCACCCAAAGCACCAGAAACACCACCAGATGTACCACAATCAAAAAAATAAATTCCTTTCTGTTTAAACATCTCTGCTCGTTTAATAGAATCTTTAAAATTAGAATTTCCACCCTCAATCAAAATATCACCACAATCAAGTTTCTCTAATAATATATTTAAAACCTCCTCAGTAATTTTCCCAGAGGGTAACATACACCAAATAATTCTTTTACTCTTAAATTGTAATAATAGTTGATCTAAATCATGACAAACTACAATACCATCTTCCATAGCATGCTGCTTAGCTTCTTCCGAAAGATCATATCCATATACATCATAGTTATTCCGTTTTAAATTAAGAGAAATATTCATTCCCATTTTCCCTAATCCAATAATCGCAATTTCCATGTAACCGCCTCCATTTACAAAATTATAATAACAAAAAAATATTTTTTTGTAAATAAATAAATAAAAATTATTTTATTTTTTATTTATCAAAGAAAATTTGTATTGATTTAATAGAATTTTTTTTCTATTATATTTATATAGAAAAAAAATTCAATCTAGAAAGGTGAGTAATTAATCGAAAATTACACTAATATTTATGAATAATATTCCAATTAGATTAAAAATAAAATCCATTTATAATGGTTTAACAAAAAAAGAACAACTTATTGCAGATTATATTTTGGCAAATCCTAATAAAATGGCATATGACTCCATTAATAATATTTCTACAGAATTAAATTTAGCCAGTTCTACCCTATTCCAATTTGCTAAAAAATTAGGATATGATGGATTTAAATCATTAAAAATAGATATTTTATTACAAGAAAAAAAATTCTCAAATGATGATATTCATGAAAACATTACAACATCTGACAACGAATTAACTATCGCCCAAAAAGTATTTGAATCCAATATAAAAACATTAAACGATACTAAAAATCTCTTGAATAATGATATTTTAATAAAAGCCTCAGATTTAATCTCTAATGCTAAAAACGTTTGTTTTTTCGGTGTTGGCGGTTCAGAAATTATAGCAAATGATGCTTATCATAAATTTTTACGTACACCTATTAAACCAAAACATAGCACAGATTATCATATTCAATTAATGGAAGCTTCAATGCTGACAGAAAATGATTGTGCAATTTGTATATCACACACCGGTAAAACTGTAGAAACTATTAAACTAGCACATATTATTAAAAAAAATGGAGCAAAACTCATTGTCATTACAAGCAACAAATCATCACCCCTAGCATCACTTGCTGATGTTATATTAATATCTATTTCAGATGAAGTAGAATTCCATTCAGAAGCCCTAGCTTCCAGAATAGCTCAACTAACAATTTTAGATGCTCTATATGTAATTATTATGTTTAAAAATCGAGAAAAAGCTAAAAAGGCTTTATCAAAAGTTCGTAAAGTAATTTATGAAACAAAAGAATAATTTAAAAACCAAATATCTATCCGAAAGATAGATATTTGGTTTTTTATAAAGTTAAGGGAAAACAAATTTCGCTAATTATTTTCCAGACTATCCAACACTTTCCGCACAACCAGCCCTTAAAATAATTATTAAATTCTATTTTAAAATCTTCAAAATTTAATAAATATTGCAATATTAATTTTTTGTCATCATCTGCATTACAAATAACATAACACCTTCATAAATCATGTTAATATCGTATAGAAATATATATTTACGTCAAAAAATAGTAACAATAAACTAATATCTAAATTTAATAAAATTAAAAATAATGAAATACCTCAAGCATCAAACGAGGGATTCAGGTCATATTTAATCATTTTTTAATGGGGATTTGAGCGTTTTGAACATTTACTTGAACAGAGATTTAGGAGATATAATAGTTATGTGACATAATAAACTCTTATCAGATAAACTTGATACAACTTGCTAGCAGTTACAAATAAAATTATAACTAACAGCGAAAATTAACAAAAAACCTTGATAAAAATCAAGGCTTTCTTTATTTTCATGGTACCCCCTGCGGGAATTGAACCCACAACTAGCCCTTAGGAGGGGCTTGTTATATCCATTTAACTAAGGAGGCATCGCAAATTAAATTTTAAGCAAAAAGCCGCCTATTGTCAAATATATTATTAAAAAACTCATTATTCATAAGAATAATGAGTAAATAACTTTTTTATTATTATTGATTAATAAATTCTAAAACTTTAGCCTTAGCCATATAGCCCATAGCACTAGCCACTTTTTGACCATCTTTAAATAATAATAAAGTTGGAATCGACATAATGTTAAATGCTTGTGCTAAATCAGGTTCTTGATCAACATCAATTTTAACTACTTTAACATCTGGACGCTCATTAGCAACTTCCTCCAATACTGGACTCAACATTTTACAAGGTCCACACCATGTAGCAAAAAAATCAACTAATACTAACCCTTCACTAACCAATTCTTTAAAATTTTCACTATTACCTATAATCATATAAATATCCTCCTACTAAATCATTATAACATAAACAATTATACATATCTAAACATATGACTATTGGTCATCTGGAACATAGGGAACATATGGCACTTTATCAACAAGATCTAATCCTAAACAAGACCTTAATTTATTTAATCCCTCTTTAATACTTTTTTCATATGGCAACATAATACTTAACTTAGAAGCAGAATATGATGCAACATACGCAAATTTAGCATCACCATCTATAGCAAAACTATCAAATTGCCATTCCTTAGGATCGGCTAAATGAATCGCAATTAAATTTGATAATTTATTAGCATCAAAATTAGTATCAATCGACTTAGAAATACTACTAATTACCGATTCTAATTTAAATACCGAATTAGGAGATAATATTTTTTTAAACAAACTCTTCATAATCTCTTGTTGATGAACACCTCGAGTAATATCGCCACCTGCTACTGTTTTTCTTGTTCTCGCAAACTCTAATACTTGCTCAGGAGTCATAGTATTAATTCCTTTAGTAAAATGAGTTTTTTGATAACCGATAAAATCATAATGAGAATAAACATCTAAAGACTCAAATAGTTTTACAATATTTAGAACCGAAGTAAAATTAACTCTAACATAATAATGAATATCTAAGCCAAGAAATTTCGAAACACTATCAATACTACAAGCAACACCATGATTACCAGCATGCGTTAACTTATCTAAACGATTATTAATACACGGAATAGGAATATAGGTATCTCGTGGAATAGAAACTGTAACGATTTTTCGCTCCTTAGGATTAATAGCCATAACGATATTTACATCACTTCTAGATACAGTATTAATTGGACCAGTAACATCAATTCCTGATATAAAAACAGTAAATGGTGCTTCGTCATTAATTACTGGTTTCATTTTAATTTCTCTTGGCTTGTGAAATATTAATTTATCAATGATCCGATAATTATCTTTAAAACTAGTATTAGTTTCTTCAATCAATTTTAAAGAACTTTCACTCAATAATAAAGCATCAATATCACCATTTAATAACAATTCGATACCCGAAGTATCATCTTTATCATTAATTAAAATAAAATTATTAATTTCTTTTTTTAGCTGCTCGACATTATCATCAACAATCCGCTGATTTAAATTGTTACTAATCATTATTTTTTTATCCAACAATTGTTCTAATCTTAAATAAGGCGTTTCTTTTTTGACAACAATCAATGTCTCAAAACTATCAAAATTATAAGTAGTCAATAAACGTTCTAAACTATTCTGAACATAAAATTGTAAAAAACTAGCCACTAAAATTAAAACAATACAAATTAGTTTACTCCACCATTTAAAAGATAATATACCAATAATTACTAGAGTAAAGATTATAATATAGCTAATTAATATTAATTCATTGGGCAAAACTCGATTATAATTTTCGCACAAATAAAAAACAATTAATGATATGAATAAAAATAGATTAAAAATCGTGTTTATGGACTTCAACTGCTTGATAATTGACTGATTCATTTTTTCTTTCCTTTTTGATAACTTCAACTACTCTGGACTTCTTATCATAATATTTTTTAATGAAAAAAATGATCGATGCTAACAATAAAACCAACGAACCAATCAATAATCCTTCAATAACATTAACAATACTTTCTCTCGATAAATAAAATTTACCACTACGCAAATTACTCAATCTAATTAAACAACTCGAATCAACTTGTAATTTATTTTGATCATATAGTTCGGCATTATTGCCCCACAACGATTTCTTATAAATATAATAAGAACCACTACACGAGTTATTATATAACTTCAAAACTAAGTTATCATCTTTTTTAATATTATAGAATATATCCAATTCCACAATATTTTGTTTCAAATTGGTAAAAGGACTAGGCACCAATTTATAATCCACATAAATGTTATCAATTGAATCAATATCAACTAAATTAACTTGATTTAAAAAAATATCATTCTCGTCTTTGAATTCTACAACCACCGATTTATTTAAGTATTCATCACTTAAAATAACTTCTTTAAACAAACGCTCACGAATTTTAGAATCTATTGGCAAAATGACAATAATTTTATTTTTTAATAATTCTTCACTATAAGGAATTTTTAAAGAGTATTTACTTAAATAATCAATACCTCTAGTGTCGAAAATTATTTTATTATCAGACAATTTACCAACTAAAGTCGAAATGTTTTTATTAGATTCATGAACAATGATTTCACTAGAAGCAATGAAGTTTTTGTGTTGGACAAAAACTACTGCTCGACCAGCATTAACTGCTATAATATTTCCAAAAGCATCAACTTTAATAACATCAGGATTAGAAGAAGAATAAATTGGTGTTAGTTGTTCATTACTATTATAAGGCACTTTTAGAACATTGAGATTTAATCGCTCTCCTACTGACAAGTTAATATTTTTAGGTTCTATTACAATGTTTTTTAAAGGTAAATATACTTCAACTTTAGCACTTTTTTCAATTCCATTAACAATGGCAGAAATTAGAGTAGAACCTACTCCTTTAGAAATTAATTGATTGTTTTTATATTCGACAATATCAGTATTATCAATAACTATTTTAGGTTCGATAATATTGGCAGTTTCAGGAATTGGTAATAATTTAAAATCAAGTTTTTCGCCTAAAGCTAATGAATAATTAGTATCATTAAATTCGAAATCATTTAAAGGACTATTGACCCTAACAAAAATTCGATCTACATCATTGCCTGATTTTCCTACAATAAAACATTCAGCTAATTCTTTAGCCTCAATCATCCCGATATTATCAACTAATATTTTATCACTACATTCACTACTAAATTGAATTTTATCAATACCTTCATTATGAAATGGCAAAATCTTTTTATCATTTAAAATAATATTAAATGATGACTGATCAAAATAAAAATTCGATTTTTTACTAACAGTAACCTCAACTTGATCATAAATACCCAAAAATTCACCTTCAATAATAGTTTTACCCGGTTGATATGCAACTACATAACCATTTTCAACAGCAGCGACTAATTCATTAGAACTGCGATAATTAATTTGAGGATTTTTAATTTGGGCAAAAGGTTGAAAGATCATATAAATTTGTTGTTTTTCGCCCACATTTAAATAAATTTGGCGACTATTGAATTGTAATGTGTCAAAAATATATATTGTTTTATTTATTGTTTTGTCATTATAATAAAGACTAATTAAAGCTTGCCCATATTCTTTCGCAACTATTTGAAAACGATTATCTTTTTTAGAAACTTCAATCTTATTATCATTTGAGACTACGTTTACTAAGCCTTCTTCAAGCAAAAAAGATTCGCCTACTTTTAACTTGATTGGACTATTAGTAGCTAATATGTTATGACTAAATATTAAAAAAACTAAAAATACTAATCCAAATATCAATTTTTTCATATAACTATTATAACATTAAAAAAGAAAGGATTACTCTTTTCTTTTTTTAGGTAATATTAAATTTAGTGTTGGTATATAAAAGTTAAAATAAGATTACCCAAATTGTTACAAATAAATGATCACACTTTGTATCAATTAAGGTAATCTTTTTCTTCTAAATATTACAGTTATTAAAATAAAATATATGTTAATGAATTAAATATTTCTAAACTTACAATAAAATTAAGCACTAGCCTAAAAACACTAATTAAAAGGCTAAATGGTATTACACATAAAAACCGAGAAAACTTAATTGAAACAAATTAGACAAATTATCTTGACTTTTATAATTCTTTCCTCCTTCTTTTTTTAGTTCTGTGTTGTTGCTTATTCTATTTCATCACTATCCATTTACCCGATTTAGTAGAGCCTTCTCTTTTAATAACTCCATGGGCTTTAAGATTCCTTATATGGTATCGTACACCTTCTGCTGTTATTTCTTTAATCTTATTTGCTATTTCCTCGGCAGTTATGCTTGGATTTTTTTTCATAAGAAAAATTATCATTTCTTGTATGCTACCTTTTTCTTTGGTAGTTTCTTTAGTAGTTTCTTTGGTAGTTTCTTGGGCGGTTTCTTGGGTAGTACTACCATTAAAATCTTTCAAAAATTCTGCATTCACACCCATAACTGCATTGGTGTAATTATCTTCCTCATTATCTGGATAAAATCTAAGCTCAGGAGATCCATTTTCTAATAATGCATCCTTGGCGCGTCTTATACCCGATCCATAAGACTCTATCAAATTAAGCGAAAAGAACATATCTTTCAATTCTTTGTTAAGATACTGTCTCCTATCAAAACTTCTATCCCTGTTAAGAGCCTCAATAGTTACTGGCGGAAGCGGTCTATTATGATTCACAAAAGAAATTCTATCTTTGTAAATGTATATCCCTACATATTCAGGCGTATCATATTCCTTATGCAAAATGGCATTGGTTGCTAGCTCCTCAAATGCTGTAAAAGGATAGTTATAGATAATCTTATGCTCGATTTTATCAGCTTCCCTTATGGTATATGAAGCCATAATATTATCTTCAAAATACTTGCTGACTTGTTTTGCCTGTATCCAAACAGGACCATCAAACGTTTTGGCTTCCATCTTATCAGTACCATCAATTTCCCTTATAATTTCAACATGGGCATTTTGAATAAACTGATTCGGCTTTTCGGCAAACATAAGTACAGCAAAATTTTTTGCCCTGTATCCTCCATACTCACTTTCACTGATAAGCCCCATGCTTTTTGCCATATCCAGCTTAGACATTTCTCTAATATCTTTTTTAGCTCCAGTTTGTAGTAAATACTCTTTCATATATTCATAACTTAAATCATCTATGGTAGCCGTATCATTTAAATTAGAGCTAAAAGAAAAGTTTGCAAACTTCTTTAGAAGTTCAAATTCTTCCGTAGGATTTGGAAGTCTTGAATCTCTGCCTACTCTAATATATCTTCCGGCTTTTAATCTAATATTCTTGTCCTTTTCTGCCTTCACACTTGTTTGAAACGGACCGTTCCCACTTTCAATGGCAATAACAAGATAATACTGCTCATCAATTTTGTCTGTAATTATATGATAATTTATTCTTGGATGGATATGAGATAAAAGCGACTTCATCTCGTTCTCAATACTCTCAAGCTTAGATTCTTTTATTCCTAATATTGGTCTTTTAGGAATAGCTTTATCCCCTGTTTCTTTGTCATCTATTTCTTCAACACCTATGAACAACAGCCCAATCTCGTTATTCATATAATTGTTAGCAAAGGCACAGGCAGTTTTTAGAATTTTATCTTTAAAGTTTGCGGACTTTTTATATTCGATAAAACTGTTTTCAACATTCTGCTTTTCCAAAATGCTATGAGCCATTCTTTTTATATCTAAAATCTGCATAATACCTCCTAATTATTTTTATTTATTATACCATTTTCTAAGTACTTTTTTCTCCTATTGAACCTTTGTCTTACTTATGATATATATCACAATGATTTCTATAAATGATAAATTAATAATGTACAAAAATGATCATTTAAAAGTGTACAAAAGTCAATAACTCTGAATTAGCCTTACTCCTAAAAAAATCTTCATACAAATGACAAACACATCAAAAAATTAAAAGATGCATTGTTATTTAATTAATAAATTGTAATAATTGACAACAAAAATCTAAGTGCTTATTATATATATATATATATGAGGTTGAAATTATCAATATTTCACACATTTTAAAAGGAGACTGTAATGTTTGCGGAGCTAAAAAGAGCAATATTTAAAAAAAGCAATCTGATTTTAATATTTATTGTTTTCATAATTCTATTTGCCTATGCTTATCAAAATGGTTTAAAAACATCATTCAATATAGATCATGCTAGTGATATTACTAGAGATCCTGAAAAAATTGAAACAATTTTATTTATTAAAAAATTCAATGCTAATTTCTTTAGAATAGTCCTCGATTCATATTTACCTATTCAAATTTTAGCGCCAGTATTATTATTAGTTCCCTATTTACTTTCTATCTATAATGAAAAGAGTAATCATTTTAGATATTTGATGGTTTCTAGAAAAGGTAATAAAAAATATATTATCCATAAAACACTAGCAATAGCAATAAGTGGTACATTAATTTTGGCTTTGGCAGAAATACTATTTGGAATTTTTACTTATTTTATCTCCTATCATGATATAACTCCCGATTTTTTAAATGGTTTAGTAATAAATGAATATTCTTCCTTTCTTTATACAAAACCATATCAATTTGTAATTTATCAATATTTATCACATATTTTATATTATTTTGCCTTTCTTATTTTTATAGTAGGACTAACTTCTTTTTTAAAAAATAAAATAGCAATTATTGTAAGTCCTTTTATTATATCAACTATTTTAGAGATGGTATTGCCTTTATCTTTAAAACCTTATGTTACAATGAAAATGACAGAAGCCGCTTTTACGCTTAATGGCTATTTAATCATTATATCGATTTATTTTATTATCGGTATAATCACACTTATTATTTCAGAAAAGATATATCTTGGAAAAGGGGTTTAAATGATCTTTCATTTAAGTTTAATTTTAAATAAATTAAAGTTAATTTATAAAAGAAAAAATAATTTAGCAATCATGCTAATTGTAATAGTTTTTACTATTTCAACTACGCTAATATCTAATACTAAAAGTTTTAATAGCCTCCGTCATCTTTTCGAACATGATCTATACTTTTGGTTAATTATTTTAAATAGTATTGTAATAATTCATAAAAAAGCAATATTTAGTAGTGATTATAATATTATCTCAAGAACAAAAAGTAGATTAAGCATTTTGATTAACGACTATATTGTAATTAGTATTTCTAGTTTTATTATTATTACAATTTATCTTGCATTTGCTTTAATTTTAGCCATGCTTTTAGGAAATGTAAATGATCTTTTTAAAGTGGAAAATATAATCTTTTTAGTATTTATTTTTAGTCGCTATAATATATCAGCTATTTTAATCCAAATCATTATTTATTTAATTTATTTTTGTTTTCCTAGTATCCAAAAATATAGTAACGCAATAACTTTTTTACCCCTATTATTACTAATTATTTTAACTAGTCCTTATGAATTATTAAATTTAAACCATCTAGAATTTAAGTATTTAGATTTTAGTGCCGGTAATTATTTTAGTTATATTACTAATGACAAAATAGATTATCTTAGTCCCTTCTTTAATAATTTACACTTAATTTCTTATCTCATTTTTATAATTTGCTTATCAATAACATTTCTTAATAAAAGATTGGAGTATGATCAAAATGAAGCTTAAAACACTTAGTTTATTAGTTTTTAAAGAACACTATCGCTATTTAGTTTTGTCAGTAGGCTTTTTATTTTTAAATGTTATTTTCTATATTTTTTCTAAACAATTAAATTTTTCTAGCGAAGATTATTATCTTAATTGGTTTAATTTAGGTGATGGTTCTAACTTCGGGATATTAGAAGTATTATTAAAATTAATAAATATCTCAATAATATTTTTAAGCATTGGTAAAATAATTGATAAACTTGCCAAAAATCATATGATTTATATTTTTGCTAGAAATAGCAGTTATTCATCTCTATTATTTAAATTAACTTTTATTATTATTTTAATCGCAATAGTATTACTAAGCATAGCACATATTTTTTATAGTCTATTTACAGGAATACTTTTAGCACATCCCTTAAAAATATTTACTTATTTATTAATTGATATTATAGGATTTATATCGATTGTATTAATTTATATTATACTGGCTAGGGTATTTGTAATTGAGCATAGTTTTTTACTTATCTTAATATTATATATAGCTAATATATTTAGCCCCTAT
This sequence comes from Bacillota bacterium, assembly GCA_023387245.1. GTDB lineage: Bacteria > Bacillota_I > Bacilli_A > Erysipelotrichales > Erysipelotrichaceae > DUUI01. The sequence continues at coordinate 14,371 of JAEWIH010000130.1, forward strand.
CCTATACTATTAACAATATCAACAACTAAATTCTTATCACTAAACAACACCCTAGGCATTGTAACAATCATTTTAATCAATTTAATAACCAGTCTAATAATAATGACAATTTATTATTATATTGTTAAGAAAAGGAGAATTAATATATGTTAGAAATTAAAGGCTTAGTTAAAAAATTTAAAAATAAAATAATTCTAGATGATATTAATCTTAAGATGGACTATGGTAATATTTATGGTTTTATCGGAACAAACGGCTCTGGTAAATCAGTATTTTTTAAAGTAATTTGTGGTTTTTTGAAAGCTAGTAAAGGAAGTATTACTATTAATAATAAAAAAATTGGTAAGGATCTTGATTTCTTACCAGATTTAGGCGTTTTAATTGAAAAACCCGGTTTTATTGAAGAGTATGATCAATTTCAAAATTTAAAATATCTTGCTAAAATTAAAAACAAAATAGATGACAAAAGAATAAATGAAATACTAAAGCTAGTAGGTTTAGATCTTAATAATAAAAATAAGGTTAAAAACTTCTCATTAGGTATGAGACAAAGACTTGGTATAGCCCAGGCTATTATGGAAGATCAAAAGATTATTATATTAGATGAACCCTTTAATGGTTTAGATAAAGAAGGAGCCAAACAAATAAAACAACTTATATTAAAACTAAAATCCCCTGAACGCTTAATCATGCTTACTAGTCATATTGAAGGAGATATTGATACATTAGCTGATCATATTTATGAATTTAGTGATGGGAAGATTATAAGTGTAAAATAAACTGTTTCTTTACGTAAACAGTTTTTTAATAATATTTAAAAAAGTGAACCCTCCTGTTGGTTGTCTAGGATTTGGGGTACATATCACTTTCTGGGTTCACTTCATATTGAACTTTTTTATAACAATTAAGAATAACTACAAAAATATGGAGGCAATAACTTTCATTACTACCTCCATATAATGTAGATCTTTACAAAAACTATTTATTTATTTTTTAATTCATTAATCAACAATAAAATTTGTATAAGCAAAGCTAAAAGTATTACTCCTATAGAAATTATAGAAATAGGTTTATGTTCAACTTTACTATACTCTTCTATAGTATAAACTATTAATGCTACTACATTAAAAAATATTGCGATATATAATAATTTCTTATTCATTCCAAGTACTCCTTTCTAAATTTTTTGAATAAACAAATCAAATAATTTATTCATCTCAGGAATTGTTGCAGATAACATTTCTGGATGAAACTAAACTCCATATATAGATAATTCTCGATGTTCTACCGCCTCAACAACACCATCATCACTAACAGCACCTAAAACAAATTGATGATGAAAACTATTAACATTAATTTCAAAACCCCACAATTCATAATATATAGTATTTGGCAATGCGCTTATTTTATGAGTAACTTCCGTAGGATTATCAATCTGATCATGACCAAGCAAAGGAACGAGGTTATAACTTAAATCTGGATATAACTTAGCACCATGATAAGCCATAATTAATTGAAATCCACGACAAATAGCCAAAATAGGTTTATTCATCTTTACACATTCTAAATAAAGTTCCAAATCAAATTCATCCCGTTGCGGATAAGTGTCTTGTAACTTTTTCCAATAAACGTCAACCGCTAATCCCAATTCTTTTAATCACTAATTTTTCTCCTCTGATAAGTCAAAAATTGATATTGATAGCCTTGATATTCATACATATCACTTTTATCAATAATTTCAAATTCTTCTAAATTATCTATATTGACAAAAAAGCGATCAGCTTTAAAGTCAAAATACGTTTTAGTAATTAAGATTTGATCACAAAATGGTAATAACTGTTCATAAATACTAGCACCACCAATTACATATATATCATCATTGTCATAATCTTTTAAAATAGTAAATAACTGTTCTAAATTATGAACAACAATCGCACCAGTAACTAAAAAATCTTTTTGACTAGTCAATATAATATTAACTCTATCTTTTAAAGGTTGTTGATTAGGCAAAGATAAAAAAGTATTTTTACCCATGACAACAACTTTATTTAACGTTTGCTTTTTAAAATATTTTAAATCATCAGGAATATGAATTAATAATTGATTGTTTTTACCAATTCCAAAATTTATATCTACATTTACAATTTGTTTCATATCGCTATTTCAATATTTTTTATTTGAGGATGATAATTATAATCCTCTAAATAAAAATCATCTTCATTAAAATCATAAAAATTCTTTTTGTTTTTATTGAAACTAAATTTCGGAGCTGGATATGGTTCTCTAACAATCAATTCTTTAATAGCATCTATATGGCGCTCATATATGTGAGCATCACTAATAACATGGACTAATTCTCCAACTTCTAAATTAGAAACATGAGCTAATAAATGGACCAAAACCGCATATTGGACTACATTCCAATTATTGGCCGCTAAAATGTCATTAGATCTTTGATTTAAAATCGCATTTAATTTATTATTCATAACATTAAAAGTCATTGAATAAGCACATGGATATAAATTCATTTCGTTTAAATCTTGATGAACATAAATGTTGGTCATGATTCTGCGACTATATGGATTATTTTTTAAATCATATAATACCCGATCAACTTGATCAAATTCACCTTCAGGATATTTATGTTTAATCGCCATTTGATAACCATAAGCTTTACCAATACTACCATTTTCATCAGCCCAACTATCCCAAATATGGGAACTTAAGTCATTAATATTATTTGATTTCTTTTGCCATATCCATAATAATTCATTAATACAACTTTTAAAAGCAGTTCTTCTTAAAGTTAAAATCGGGAATTCTTGGCTTAAATCATAACGATTAACGACCCCAAATAATTTAATAGTGTGTGCTAAAGTACCATCAGCCCATTTAGCCCTAACATTTTGGTTATAACTCCATTCGCCATTATTTAAAATATTTTTACACATATCAATAAAAATATAATCAGCTCTACTCATAATCTATACCCATAGCTTGTTTAATTTTTAATAATGTTTCTTTAGCTATGACTCTAGCTTTTTCACTACCCTCTTTCAAAATCTTCATTACTTCTTGAGGATTATTCATGTAATGTTGGCGTCGATTTCTAATTGGTTCTAATTCATGATTTAGAACATTAATTAAAAATTTCTTAACTTTAACATCACCTAATCCGCCTCTTTCATAATGAGCTTTTAGATCTTTAAAATTTTGATACTCATCTAAATATAGTTTAAAATGTTCATCTTTGACAAAGGACTCTAAATACATAAATACTGGATTGTCTTTAGTTTGTCCTGGATCCGATACTTTTAAGTGATTAGGATCAGTATACATTTTCATAACTTTTTCTTTAATAGTATTTAAATCATCGGCTAAATATATAGCATTGTTTAAAGATTTAGACATTTTTGCCTTACCATCAATGCCAGGTAAACGTCTAGAAATTTTATTTTTAGATACTAAACATTTAGGCTCAATTAAAGTTTGGCCATAAGTATTATTAAAAGATCGAACAATTTCTGCAGTTTGTTCAATTAATGGTTTTTGGTCTTCGCCTACTGGAACTATACTAGTATTAAAAGCTAAAATATCGGCAGCTTGACTAATTGGATATACTAAAAAACCAGTCGGAATGCTTTGACCAAAATTTTTCTGTTTAATTTCTTCTTTAATAGTCGGATTTCTTTGTAGTCGAGATAATGTAACAAAATTTAATAATAGTACTGTCAATTCACTTAACTCAGGTACTAATGATTGAATAAATAAAGTTGATACTTGAGGATCGAGGCCAATTGCTAGATAATCACATGCTACTTCTAAAACATTTTTAGCAACAGTTTTAGATTTGGCATAATTATCGGTTAATGCTTGTAAATCAGCAATAAATACATATTGTTGATAATCTGGATTTTTTTGTAATTCTAAGCGATTTAATAAACTACCAACATAATGACCAATATGTAGCTGACCTGTGGGCCTATCTCCTGTTAAAACATTTTTTTTCATTTTAATCACTCCATACTGTTTTTAATTATATCATAATCATAATTGTTACAACACTTCAAAAATTATTTATTATTATAGTTTAAAAGCTTTGACATTAAACTAATCAAAGCTTTTAAAAATTTTTAATTACCTTTAACTTTAGTCCAATAATCCGAAATTATTTGTCTAGTTTTAGGATGATATACAAACTCTTCATTCTTATCATTATTATGAATCATATAAGCCTCATTCTCATAAAAATTGCCACCCTCAGACACCAACTCATTAAACACACTTTCTAACACTGACTGATAACCAACCTCTAAAGAATTTTGCTTATTATTCTCAGGATCCAACATAAAATTCATAAATTTCATTGCCAATTCTGGCTCTTTAGCATCTTTTAAAATTACCATCGCATCTTGCCAAATATTAGTACCTTGATGCGGAACATAATAAGCTAGATTTTTATTTTCACTCAATACATGCGCAGCATCACCCGAATACATATTAGCCAAATACTTATTACCACTAATCATACCATCAATTGACTGATCATCAACAAAAACCGGCGACATAGTTTGATTCATTTCCAATAACCATTGATACGCCTTTTCTAACTCTTGCGGATTTTCACTATTCATAGAATAACCCAATGCCTTTAAAGCAACCATAAAAGCATCACGCTCAGAATCATAAAAATATAACATTCCCTTATACTTAGGATTTCTCAAAACTTCCCAGCCTTGACTTTCAACATCACTAGCATCAATTTTAGTTTTATCATAAACTATACCAACATTCCCCCAAAAATAAGGAACACTATATTCCATATTTGGATCATAATGTTTATTTTTAGTAGACGCTAATAAATATTTTAAATTCGGTATTTGATTATGATCAATCTTTAGTAACATATCATCTTTAATCATTTTTTCAATCATATAATCACTAGGCACAACTAAATCATATTGACTACCACCAGTCTCTACC
>JAEWIH010000137.1 GCA_023387245.1 Bacillota bacterium
CCACATTGATTACCCATAACTTCAATAACTGAACAACGATGATGTGAAGAAGAAGTATCACGCAATTTATCAACATTTTCAACTATAGTCGTCAAAGCAGTATCAAAACCAATCGTCATTTCAGTAGCAGCAATATCATTGTCAATAGTACCAGGCAAAGCAATCGTTTTAATCCCTTTTTTTGCTAAACTAATAGCTCCTTTATAAGTGCCATCACCACCTATAACAACTAAGCCATCTAAACCATTTTTTTTACAATTATCAACAGCAACATTTAAAACATCTTCATTTTTAAATTCGGGCAATCTAGCAGAACCTAACATCGTACCACCACGAATAATTAAATCAGACACATCTCTACGCTCTAACTTAACTAATTTATTTTGATATAATCCTAAATAACCATCTAATATACCAAACACATTTAATCCTGCACTATCTCCTGCTCTAACTACTGCTCTTATAGCAGCATTCATTCCCGGAGAATCACCACCTGAAGTCAATACGCCTATATTTTTCATAAAATCACCACTTTAATAATAACACTTTTGTAGCTATGGTTTCAATCTAATTGAACCAGTATTTTTAGGCCAAATAGCATATTTAGCTAAAACATCAATTCGCTCCATTAAACGAGCAACTTTATTCTCATCTTCCTTATTTAAAGATAAATAAGTATCATAAAGTAAGTCTTTAGTCAGATTAGTCGTAAAACATGTCAATAAATTGTTTTCCATTCTATAATCTAAAATATTAAACAACACTTCATCCCTAGACCATTCACTAATCGATTCTGCCCCTAAATCATCTAAAAATAATACTTCAACTTTTTTACATTTATTCAACAAATCAAACATTATCGGATCTTCATAATAATTAAATGATTTTTTGATATCATAAATTAACTGCCTAACTTTTACAAAAGCAACTTTATAACCACTTCTTAAAAATTTATTCGCCACCGCCGACATTAAATATGTTTTTCCACAACCAATCGGACCAGTCAACAAAAATCCATAATTTGCATTAGTAAAAACATGAAAAATATAATTAGCTAAAAAATTTTGAAACGTAATATCAATTTTTTCTTTAGAATAAACATTTTCAAAAATTAAATCATAATTATCAATAGGCATATGATTAATAATTATATTATTAAAAAACGGATGTTTTTTTTCTTTGATATTAAATACTATATCAATAACTCCATTATCATAAACTAATACTGGTTCATATTTATTATCATGTTTTAAATTCAAATAATGCATAAAAACATGTTTATATTTAATACAAATTTCATCATTTAATTTATTATCTTTAATAAAACGGTCGATTTTTTCTTTATTACTTAACATTTATTACCAACCTTTCATCTTTTTATACATTTCATCGATCTTATTTTCTTCAATTACTTCATCATTACTAATTTTATATTCTGGCTTTATTAAACGTTTTTTAACAACTTTATTTTTAGCTTTAGGATTATCATTTTTATTTAAATAATCTAGTGCTAACTCTTTACTTAAACAATTAGCCCTAATTAAAGAAGTAACTATTTTTTCCACAACATTATTAGCCAATTTATTATCATATTTATTTAAACAATATTCTAAAACGACATTAATAACTTCATCTCTTAATTTATATTGTGATTTTAGACGATCAATTAATTTGATATCTGAATTCGATAAAGGAATACCATTTTGTTTATTTAATAAAAATTGATAGCTACTAACAACCTCTTCATTACCATTATCCTTAATATTATTTTGATACGAGAAATCGCTAATCTTTTTTTCAAACAGTTTTAAATCAAAACTATTTCTATCAAATGAGACAGAGTCACCTATACATAATAATATTTGTTGATTAGATACATTAAAATTAACAATAATTTTCTCAATTTCTAACATTAAAATTTCAGTTTTTAAATGTTTAGGCATAATAGCATTAGAAACCATATTCCAATTAAATTGGAATTTAGTATTAGCTTGATGATCTTTTAACTTAATTTCATCATTTTCATGATAATTATCTAAATCAACAGCCTCCAATTTAGCACTAATATCATTAAAATCTGCTAAATCTATATCAGCATTAACATATTTTTTTATATCAAAAGGATTATTAATATTACATATAAAATAACGCGATAAAATTGGATGTTTAAAAAATTGACTAATCGTTAAAGGTTTATTGACAATAATGACATAATTTATTTGATTTGATAATGTATTTATTAAATTTACTTTTTCTAACTCGATTCGTAAAAAAACTAATTCATCATCACTAACATTTAATAATTGGGCAATTTCTTGACTATCAATTTGAAAATAATCTTTAGAAAAACTTGCTAATAAAAGGTAGAAATTAAGAGCTGTATTAGAAATTAAATGACTATAAATTAAAGATAATGACATTAAATCATTATTATCCAAGTAACTTATACCTTTAAATTTAAAAATATTACTACTCATGCTCTAACCTTTCTATTATTTTTTCTAATTGTTGCTCCAATTCCAAAAATCCTTGATTATTATCAATTACAACAGTACTATTTAGCTTTTTATAATCTTCATCAAGTAAAAAAGAATTTTGTAAATTTAACCACTCATCACTATAACCACGACTATTTCTTAAACTGTTGAAACGTAATTCTTTATCTCGATCAACA
>JAEWIH010000002.1 GCA_023387245.1 Bacillota bacterium
CTTTAATATAATACTAGCAATATGTCTAATCAAACTATCACTACTATCAAAAAAAGTTTTATCACGCCTTTTAACAATAACTTTAAATGTCCTAGTTTCGTTGTCTAATAAAGATAAAATATAATCATTTAAAGTATTAATATCTTTATTAATAATTTTACCAATAGAAAAACGGCTAATACCAAAAGTATGTTTAATAGTTTCAATAATTTTATCTAAAAAAGAATGATTAATATCAACATCAACAATTAAACGATTGTAATCAGCCTCAACTTTACAACCTCCATATTTTTTCAATTGATTTTTTAAATTATTTCTTAACTGACTAACAAATTGTTTTCTATTTTTACCTTTAGTCGACAATTCACCATAACGACAAACAATGAATGTTTTATCACCTTGCATACTCTTTCAACCTCTCCATAACACTTAAAAAGCAATCAATTTCATTAGTAGTATTGTCTATATCAAAACTAATCCTAATAACACTCTCCATCCGCTCCCTACTAATATTTAAAGCATTAATAACCGGCGATAATTGATTATAACTTAAATGACAAGTAGACTGAGAAGAAACATAAATACCATTAGAAAATAAATGATTCATAATTACTTCACTACCAAAACCTAAATAACTAACAGATATTATATATGGACTATGATTATTAGCAGAATTAATTATATAATTACTATTTAATTTACTTTTAAAATAATCCATCAATGATTTAGTATATGAATAATTTTTTTCAAATTTTTCATACTTTAAACGTAAAGTCCGATACCACATCATTTGTGCAGGAGCATTAATAGTACCAGGAACTAATCCAAATTCCTGACTCCCACCAAAAATAATAGGTTCAATTTTAACATTTCGTTTTTTATAAAATAAACCACAACCTTTTAACCCACCTAATTTATGAGCCGATAAAGAAGCCATATCACAAAATTTTAACTCTTTAGTAGTTTTCATAATAGCTTGTGTATAATCAGCAAAAACTAAAGCCTTAGAACGACTTTTTACTAATTTGTAAATTTTTTCTAAATCAGAAACATTACCTAATTCATTATTAACAACATTAACAGTAACTAAAACCGTACTATCATTTATTAATTGACTTAAATGATCTAAATCTAATTCACCAAATTCGTTATTACGACAATAAAGGACTTCAATATTAGAAGCAACATTTTTAAAAATATTATATACCGAAGAATGTTCCATATAACTGGTAATAACTCGAACACGCTGCTGATTAAAAGTTTTTAAATAACCAATTATCCCTAAATTATTAGAAAAAGTTGCACCAGAAGTAAAATATAATTCATCACAAAATACACCTAACAATTGGGCACACTTTTCCCTAACTAAGCCTAAACGACGCTTAACTTTAATACCATCATTATAAATAGACTCACTATTAAAAGAATATTCTTTTAAGGCATTAAAATAGCCATCTAAAATTTCTTCATTACAAATACTAGTTGCGGCATGATCAAAATAAATCATTACCAATTAACCCTTAATGCCAACAACTTGTTGAATATTAATATCTGGATTATAATGCTCAATAGCATGAACAATCGTCTTTAGACTAGTAGTAAAATCACCATTTTTAAATAATAATTCAGCCTGATTAAGAGCAGAATCTAATTCTAAAGACTCAAATCTAAATCTATTAGCATATACAATTGTTTGTTCAATCATATCAACACTACTAATCATATTATTAGATTCATTATATAAACGATATATAAAATCTAAAGCCTCACTCACATATTTATTAATTTGTAATAAATCAATTTTTTCAACAACTAAACAGCCTTCAATTACACTTAACTTCTCATAAGCCAAAGCAACATCACGACTAAATTGTTCAGAAATAAATTCTAAATTTCGGGCTCTAATCTTACTATTAATTTCAATTAATAATAAATTTAATTTAACTAATTGTTCTTTAGCATAATCTTCATCTCTTTTCGCATTAGTAATCGTCATCAAAGAATTTTGAACATTTTCCTTTAATGCTAAAATATCATTATAAAAATTTTGTAATTCATAGCTTAATGTTGAATAAGGAATTTTTTCAAACGCCATTTTGCTAGTTAAATGTTCTTTAATTTGGCCCAAAGTCATCATTTTTTGTTCATATAATTTTAAATCAATTACAATTTTATCTAAAGAATAACGATTCAAATATTGTTCCAACACATTCTTTAAACCACTCATTTCATTTTCTAATGATGAAAATTGATTAAAAGCACTAACATTTAAAGCCAAAACTTGATCATAAGCAGCAGCTTCATTATTCATAGCCTGAATCAAACTATTAATTTTTTCGATTTTTGAATCAATAGAAACCGAAGCACTATCAATATCACCTTTTGTTAAATTTAGTCTATCTTGTTCTAAAGAACTATTTAAACTTTTAAGTGTATTATCTATATCAAGATGCTCAACATATACACCTTTTTCAACAACTTGTTGATATAAATTGGTCATTTCATCCAATAAATGAGGAATGTAGCCACTAGCGTGTTCAATTAATGTTGGTAAATTAGATAATTGTTTGCTTAATTGTAAAATATCAGCATCTAATTTAGTGAAAACATCATTAGCTTTTTCAAATTTTGAATTAAACATACACTCTTCAAAATCATTAAAGCTAATTTCAATATTTTTAAAAATATTATCTAAATATTGACTAGCCAAAGCAAGTTGATGATGTTTTTTATCATAATCTTCACGTAAAATTCTTAATTGATTTTTAGATGCATTAATTCGATCTCTTAAACGAATTTCATCTTCTAATAAATTATCTAACTCCGAATTTAATTTATCAACTCTTTGACAATTCATAGTATAAATAGCATCTAATTCATTTATCGAAAATTTAGATTTTTTTAATTTACAAGCAGATAAATTATCATCACAATCAGCAATTAATAATGTCATCCTTTCAAAAGCATCAGAAACTTCTAAAAAAGCTGTTTTACAAAGTTCAACTCTTTCAGCTACCTCAGGATTTACTTTCTTTAAACCTTCAGCCTTTTGAATTTTATAACTCAAAGGTACCGAACGCATTGTGTTAATATCAACTTCTAATTTATCTAATTTATCTTTTAATCGTCGTCTTATAATTCTTCTAAACATGAAAAAACATATTAGTAATAAGCCCAAAGCAATAAAAACAAAAATTGTTTCTCGTCGCATTAAAATTTGTAAAAAATCACTCACAAAAATCACCTCATACATTATTATTTTAACACAATCTAAAATATTACTCCAATCTTTTTAACATAATAAAAATAAAAAGAGATTGTATATCAACAACCTCATATTTAATTTTTATTACAATAATCAGTAACAATCGTAGCTAGATTATCAACAAAATAAATAAAACCTGCTCCTATATTTAAAAATATACGCTCACCTTCTTGATTAACATAATTTATTTTTGAAGGTATTAGTTGAGAAATATAGGGCATATGATTAGTTAATAATCCGATTTGGCCACTAATAGTAACAACATTTAAAATAGATGCATCAAAATCAGCATAATGTTTATTAGGTGTAATAATTTTAACTTTAAACATTATTTATCACCAGCAGCTTTTTTATATACTTCATCAATGTTTTTGGCAAACATAAAATAAATTTCATTTATATGATCAACATCACCACGCAAAATCGTCTCAAAACTATTAAGCGTTTCTTCAATTGTACAATAAGCCCCTTCAATACCAGTAAACCCTTGAGCAACAAAAAATGGTTGTGATAAAAAGTTTCTAATTCTACGAGCCCGATTAACAGTAATTTTATCTTCATCACTTAATTCGTCCATACCTAAAATCGCAATAATGTCTTGTAGCTCTTTATAGCGCTGTAATATAGCCTGTACCTGATGAGCAATCATAACATGGCGACTACCAACAATTTCTTCATTCAATAAATTAGAAGTCGAAGCTAAAGGATCAACAGCTGGATATATACCTAAAGAAGCTATTGAACGATCCAAAACGGTTCTAGCATCTAAATGTGAAAAAGTAGTAGCTGGAGCAGGATCGGTTAAATCATCTGCTGGAACATAGATAGCTTGTACTGAAGTAATAGATCCATTAATAGTCGAAGTAATTCTCTCTTGTAACTGCCCCATCTCAGTAGCTAAAGTAGGTTGATAACCAACAGCAGAAGGCATTCTTCCAAGCAAAGCAGAAACTTCTGAACCAGCTTGAGAAAATCTAAAAATATTATCAATAAATAATAATACATCTTGACGATCATGATCTCTAAAGTATTCAGCCATCGTCAAACCAGAAAGTGCCACCCTCATTCTTGCACCTGGCGATTCATTCATCTGACCATATACTAAAACTGTTTTATCTAACACATTAGAATCTTTCATTTCATTATATAGATCATTACCTTCTCTTGTTCTTTCACCAACTCCACAAACAACCGATAGACCATTATGTTCAATCGCAATATTATGAATTAACTCCTGCATCAAAACCGTTTTACCAACACCAGCACCTCCAAATAAACCTATTTTACCTCCACGAGGATAAGGGCATAATAAGTCAATAACTTTAATACCGGTTTCAAAAACTTCTTGAGTTGGAATTTGTTCTTTAAATTTAGGAGCACTTGCATGAATCGAATGATAAGTATCAACATTTTTGACTTCTCCCAATTCATCAATTGGTTGTCCTAAAACATTAAACATTCTACCAACAACCCCTTTACCTACTGGTACTTTAATAGCACTACCTAAATCTTTAGCCTCAATACCACGAACTAATCCATCAGTAGAATCCATAGCTATACAACGAACAACATTATCACCAACATGTTGCTGAACTTCAACAATTATTTTTTTATTATTAAAAACAATTTCAATCGCATTATATATTTCAGGCATATGGCCAGCATCAAAAATAATATCTACTACTGGGCCAATAACCTGATAAACTTTTCCTATTTTCATAAACACCCCATCTATAACAAGCTACCACCAATTATCTCAGTAATTTCTTGAGTAATTTGAGCCTGACGCACTTTATTAACTATTAATTGACAATCATCAATTAATTCTTGAGCATTATTAGTCGCATTATCCATCGCAAATTGTCGTGAAGAATATTCACAAACTTTAGTTTCTAAATAACCTGAATATGTAAAATTAGTAATTACTTTTTCAATTAAAGGCACAATTACTGTATCAATATTTGGATCAATAATAACTTCTTTATATAAATTATTTTTAATCTCATTTTTAAATGGCAATAACTGGCATATTTCCAAATTAAAACTTGTTGGATTTATATATTTAGTAACTAACATATCAACACGAGAAACTTGACTATTTAAAAACATATTTATACACCGATCAATATATTCATAAAATACATCAGTATCTAAGTTATCACTATAAATAATATTTTCATTAATAAAACTACTATTATAATTATTACTAAATCCTTTACTACCAATCCAAAGTACATAATCATAATGATAATGGCGATACATTTTATCTAAATTTGGATAAAAACCACCAGCCAAGCCCATATCACAACTAAAAACAATCAATAATTTTTTATTCGAATTATTTTCAATATTAAATATCGTTTCAATATTTTTATCACAAGATAAAATGTTAACTAACATATCATATAAAGCAGCAGAAAAATATTGATTTTTTTGAAATAAATTTTTATATTTTTGAAGTTTAGAAACCGCAATTAATTGCATCGCTTTAGTAATTTTTTGAGTAGACTTAATAGATACCAATCTACTTTTTAATTGATGTAAATTATTCGCCATAATTAATATTATTCTCTAAACAAAACTGCCTAATTAATTCAGTTTGTAATTGTTTTATCGTATTAAGTAATTCATCACTCATTTTATTACCACTAGCAATTATTTCAATAATATCTGAATAATTTTGAACAAATTCTCGATGCATAAATTTTTCAAAATCCAATACTGCTTCTGTAGGTAATAACTCTAATAAATTAAAATAATTCAAACATAAAGATAAAATTACTAACTCTTGAGGTAAAGGACAATATTGATTTTGTTTTAATAATTCAACTAAACGTTTACCTCTATTTAAAACTTTTTTAGTAGCATTATCAACTTCACTACCAAATTGAGAAAAAGCTAACATTTCTTGATATTGAGCTAAATGCAATTTCAAAGAACCAGAAACTTGTTTCATCGCTTTAGTTTGAGCACTAGATCCTACTCTAGAAACCGACATTCCAGAATCAACTGCTGGCCTTTGTCCTGAATTAAAATGATCACTTAATAAATATAACTGACCATCAGTAATCGAAATAACATTAGTCGGTATATATGCACTAATATCGCCTGCCTGCGTTTCTATAATCGGCAAAGCAGTCATCGATCCACCACCATATTTTTCATTTAAACGAGCAGATCTTTCTAATAATCTAGAATGTAAATAAAAAACATCACCTGGATAAGCTTCTCGACCAGCCGGGCGTTTTAATAGTAATGAAATAGTCCGATAAGCAATAGCATGTTTAGTTAAATCATCATAAATAATCAAAACATCTTTTCCAGATGCCATCCACTCTTCAGCAATAGTACATCCTGTATATGGAGCAATGTATTGTAATGGTGATAATTCTGAAGCATTGGCACAAACAATAGTTGTATATTCCATAGCTCCATATTTATTTAATTTTTCTTGAATTTGAGCAACCGTGGAAGCCTTTTGACCAATAGCTACATATATACAATAAACCCCAGTATTTTTTTGATTTATAATTGTATCAATCGCAATTGCTGTTTTACCAGTTTGGCGATCACCAATAATTAATTCTCTTTGACCTCGACCTATCGGGATCATAGAATCAATAATTTTAATACCAGTCAATAATGGTACATCAACACTTTTTCTAGTCATTACACCAGGAGCCACTTTTTCAATCGGACGATAAATAGTATTAGATAATTCTCCTAATCCATCAACTGGCACCCCTAAAGCATTAATTACTCGCCCTAATAAACTATCACCAGTAGGAACTTCAATAATGCGTTTAGTTCTTTTAACTGGATCGCCTTCTTTTACATGTTGATCATTACCCAAAATAACTGCACCAACATGATCAGCTTCTAAATTTAATACCATTCCATAAACATTATTTCCAAAATCTAATAATTCGCTAGACATCGCATTCTTTAATCCATAAATCAAAGCAATACCATCACCAACTTGAATAACTTTACCAACATCTTCTAAAGTTACTTCATTATTAAAATTTTCAATCTGTGCCTTAATTAAAGCACTAATCTCATTGCTACCAGTAACCATAATTAATTACCTCCACTATTCATAACTACTTTTAATTTAGATAGCTTAGTTTTTAAAGAAGTATCTAAAATTCTATTATCAACTTCCATAATATAGCCAGCTTTTAAACTATCATCCACAAAATAATCAACATGTATTTGTTTATTAAACTTACTAACTAATTTTTGGTTAATAAGTTTTTTTTCTTCAGGACTTAATTGATAACTACTTTTAATTTTAATTAATTTAATACCTACATATTTATAATATAATAAGCGAAAATTCTCGAATATTTCATGTATTAAATTAATGCGTCTATTTTTAATTAAAACATATAAAAAATTAATTATTTTAATATCAAAATTATTAAAATAATTATAAATCAACTTTTTTTTATCATCAAAAGTAATCATCGGACTTAAAAAATATTCTATTGTTTCCAGATTACTAAATATATGATCTAGTGCTGATAATTGTTCAAAAACCAGTTCTAACTGCTCATATTTTAAAGAAATTTCAAATAATGACTGACTATATTTTTCAACTACTTCAAGCATTTATATCAATTTCCTTTAAAAAATCATCTAAAGCCTGTTGATGAACACTAGCATCTATTTCTTTATCTAATAATTTTTCAGTTGCTTTAATAGCAATATCAATCGCCTCTTTTTTAACAGTATCTAACATTTCGTTTTTAGTTACTTCAATTGCTGTATTGGCTCTACTCAATTTTAAATTAGCATTTTCTTTTGCTTCTTGTATAATTTCATTTTTAATTACTAAAGCTTCATTTTTAGCATTATTAAGTAACTGCTGCCGAGTGGAAATTGTTTCTTCATAATATTTTTTAGCATCATCTTTAATTAACTGAGCTTCTAA
>JAEWIH010000009.1 GCA_023387245.1 Bacillota bacterium
GTGTTAGCTCAGCTGGGAGAGCACCTGCCTTGCACGCAGGGGGTCATCGGTTCGATCCCGTTACGCTCCACCATTTATTTTTTTTATTTTTGGGGTGTTAGCTCAGCTGGGAGAGCACCTGCCTTGCACGCAGGGGGTCATCGGTTCGATCCCGTTACGCTCCACCATTATTAATAAACAATAAGGCATCTTATAGATGCCTTTTTTATTATATTCTTTTCCAATCATTGACACTGTACTCAGGATTTGCTTGATTTGAACCATCTTTCAAACACCGGTATCTAATACCATTATAATTAATAATATCACCAGCATAATATATTTTATATCTATACCAAGTATCCAGAGGATAACTAGCAACTAAAACCCACCTGCTCGAATTTTCAGGACTAACCTGAGTTATTGTATTTGGAGAATGATAACGAACATTTAATACATATGTTTCATTATTATAAACAACATAGTTTCCAAATTCATAATAATTGTATCCTACATACTCAGAAGTAGCCTTACTATATCGCATTTTCCGAAAAATATTCGTATTAATATTGTCTGGATCATGCCACCAATCTGTATGCGGTAAATCAAAATTAACAATAAAATATTCTCCATTTTTAACTACTATATCACCCGTCCTATAATCAGCAGAAGAATCATAGGTATAAATATGATCACCGTAATAATACAAACCTGTATTAATATGCACATCAATTTGCTTAAAAACATAAATAACTGAATTCCAATAAGCATGCACAACATTTATTGATATAATACAACATATAATTATCAACATGAATATAAGAAAAATTCTTTTCATTAATTATTTATACCTTTCATAATCATTCTATATACATAATTGACAACAAACAACAATATAATCATTATAATGCCATAAATTGAACGCAAAAAAGAAAACACATTACCAACATACGGAACAACAACAATAATATCATCTTTTTGTAAAGTATCTTTTTTTTATAAGTCGCTATCACCAAAAAGCCTGCTTTAATCGCAGGCTCCATACTATCAGTTAATACTACATAAGGTTTATATCCTAAATATTTAACTGTCAAATTAGGTGATACAAAATCAAACGATAAATAAAACAAAAAATACAATACAAATATTAAAAATATTACTTTTTTAATATTATATAATAATTTCATTTTATTGAGAAACACTAAACTTTAGATGCACTAAAATCGGTTTATTAATTATATCATCATAAACGGCTTTTGAAGCAAGTTCATCTAATGTAACTTTAATAGTAACGGTAACAGCACCACTATCATTCAATTTTATGCTTGTAGAACTAGGATTAACAACCACTTTAGCTAAACCCCAATTACTATTACTAGCACCTTGTATTTCAGTAGTAGCAACAACACTTAAATTACCAACTACATTATCAGCAGAAGTAACAACATTTTCACTATCTACCCATTTAACTGTTATAGTTTTTTCGACACTCTCAACATTTTGAGCACTACCACCAGCACTAAAATTTGTTTTTCCAGCAAGAACTAACTTTTTAGTTTCTACATCAGGCTCAGAAACCACCAAAGTCGTAGTAACATCTTTCCCTTGACCAATAGTAACAACTGCACTATCTTTATTAACAGCACTAGGATTATTTATAGTACCAGCCCAATATGCATATAAGCTACCTGTAACTATAGAAACAATACACAATAAAAATAATATAAATATCTAATTCTCATATCTTTCACAATATATTCATCCGATAATTCCCTAATAATTAAGTCATATTTGTCAATATTTTGTCAATTAATAAATATAACTATAAACTTATATTTTTATTAAATTCAAATCCAATATCCTTAGAATGTTGAACAACTATAATGATTTTATTTTGTTTTTCAATCAAGGAATTTATTATTGATATATACATTTCCTTGGTTTCTATATCTAGTCCAGCATCAACTTCATCCAAAATAATTAAATCAACATAATCTATTTTTAATAACAATCTTAATAATTGTAACTTCTTACGCTCACCACCAGATAATTTCGGATTAACAACATTTAATTTTTCATTTAAATTTATATTTAAATTTAGTCTCTTTAATAAATCATCAATATCACTAATATCAAATTTATTTTCCGGCAAAATATTTAACAAATAATTCTCAACAGTATCATTTACAAAATAATCATTTTGATCAATATATATAATTCTAGAAAAATAGCTACTTAAATCAAGACTATCAATCAAATTATCATTAACTTTAATAACACTATTAACACCATCTTTAATCAAACCACAAAGTATTTTAATTAATGTCGATTTACCACAACCATTATTACCCTTTAATAAAACTATATCTCCCTTTTCTAAACTAAAAGTAATATTATTCAAAATATTACTATTATTTTCCCACTTAAAATGGCAATAATTGTCAATAGCAACTTCAATTTTATTAATATTATCAATTAAAATATCCCCATTTTCATTAGATAAATTTAAAATATTATTTACATTATCAAAACAAATTATTGAACGATAAATTTGTTGTAATAATGTTTCAATTTTATTAATTTCTGACATTAAAAGCGAAAAAATCATTGTATAAATAATAATACTAGTAGAATTATTAGCAACAAAAATTGATAATGTTAATGAAAATAACACTTGAATAGTTAAATTAGTTTTCCTAATTAAACCACTAAAAAAATATATTTTTTGATCTTCTTTAATCGAAGAATCAATAAAATTAGCAACATATCTTTCAGTTTTATTAGTATAATAATTATTTAATAAATTTATTTTAACAAAGTTAATGGATTTCACAAAATCATCAATATGTTCATGTAATTTTTTTAGATAATTATTAGTTATAGATGTTTGAGATTGAATTACATGCCTAGAAATTAAAGAAATAATAAAACCAATTAAACTAGAAATTAACATTAAAAACATGATTTGTGTATGGATAAAGTAAGCAAATAAAAACAAAATTAAAACAATCAAAATAGAACCCGTTAAACTTGGTAATTGATGGCCAATTGTCCTAAAAATATTTAATATATCAGCATATAAAATATGACTAATTGATCCACCAACTTCCCTTTCAATAACATTTTCCTGACTATTAATTAAATGTTGTTGACATCTAACTAATAAATTAGAAATATATTTACCACCAAACACATCGAGTGATATGTACCATTTAATTTCTAAGAATATTGAAACAATCATAAAAAATAAAATCACAAAAATCAAAAAAAGACATAATATAATATCTTTTAACTCTATAAAATTAATTAATTTTTCTAATCCAAATGGTATAATCGCAATTATTAATGAGCAAACTAATGTATAAAATAAAGCAATCAAATAATAATATGGAAATGCTTTAATCGACTCAATAAAGTATTTAAATATTAATTTCATTTACAAATCTCCCTTTGTCAACATACATGTTAAAGGTGAATTTCCAAATTCAGAACCTTTATAAAAAAATGACATTAATCTACAATTTGTAGATTTACAGTTTGATGAATAATCGCAAGATAAGCATGTTGAATTATTTTTGTTTTTTTCTTGCCTAAAATATCTAATATTTATTCCACAATCTTCCCAAACTTTTTTCAAATCATGTTCCATTACATTATATTCAAATCTAAATCTATCATCATTAGCAGCATTACAAATTTTAACATTTCCATCAGATTCAATTGTGCACTGTGTTATTCCGCCGGTACATCTAAACCCTATATCAGCAGCATCATTATTCGGAACTCTTAATATAAAATTTTTCTTGTTAATTTCACTTATTTCTTTCAAAGAAAAAGTATTATTTTTAATTAAAGCTTGACCACTAGGAAAAACAAAATCAAAAGTATGTATAAAATTTGGATATTTAGAATAAATAAAATTCTTGAAATTATAATAATTATCAATATTTGATTTCATTAATACTGTAGATATGCACACTTTAATATTTTTAAACTCTTTTAAAAAATCTAATAGATCAATCACTGAATTGTAAGAATTTACATTTCCTCTAATATAATTGTGTTCATATTCAAATCCATTTAAGCTTACTTTTATCCCGAAATGAAAATTTTTATTATTTACAACAAATTTTTTAATTACATCCGTATTAAGACTATTAGTTAAAATCCATAAATTAAAACCAGATTTAACAACATCTTCAGCAATTTTGAAAAAATCCTTATTAACTGTGCATTCTCCACCAGTGATAGAAATATTCTTAACATTCAATTTTTCAAAGTCATTTTTTAATTTTAGATAATTATTATAATTAAAGTAATATATTTTTTCTGGTTTACCATAACTTCCATAGCAATGAATACAATTCAAATTGCAATTATTTGTTAATTCAATATTCAATGAAGTCAAAGGAAAATTTATTTTATCATCAAATTCCATAAAATATAAATCACATTTTTTCGAATTATTAAATTTTCTGTCTACAAACCCTATGTTATACAACATTTTAACAAATTTTCTTGTTTTGGAAACAACAAATACCACCATTTAAAATTAAATTTATCATTTAAAATATATTTTAATAGATTGTAAGAAAAACTGTCTAGTACAGCTTCTTTTCCTATAGTAACATTCATAATAGTATATGTATTATTATTAATATTTTCCAACGTTCTAGTAATTCTTGTAAATGGTAACAATCTCATAAATAGCTCCTATATAATTAAACATAAAATAAGAGAAAGATGAAGAATTAAATCTTCATCTTAATACTAACAACATTCTGCGCCACATTGCCAAGCAGCCTGTGCAGGTACTACTACACTATCAGAGCTTTTAACTTTAATGCACGGTTTTTCTTTACCAAAAAGCATTTTAAATACTTTCATGAAAATCCACCACACTTTATATATTATTATAAATTAAACATTTAACAACTTCAATAATGCGCTTACAAAAAAATAAAAAATTATCAATTTTATTTAAAAACACAAAATAACTACAAAATAAACATTTAAAACAATAATTAATTACTGTTGATACACCTGTTTAAAGTTATGTAATATATACAAAAAAGATGAAGCATTTAAAACTTCATCTTTTTTAATACACTAATCTTCTAATCCTAATAAATCATTAATAATATTTTTAAATAAAATAGCTTTAGCACCATAAATAGCTTGAATGCCACCACCAACTTCTAAAACATCAACAGCACCAAGTTGTTTTAAAACTTGTTTATTAACAAGACTAGCATCCTTAACAGAAACACGAAGCCTTGTAATACATGCATCAACATGTTCAATATTTTCTTTATTCCCTAATGCTTCAATAATTTTAAGTGCATCCTCTTTTAAGCTATCCTTAGTTTCTACCTTAACTTCTTCCTCAGTCTCATCATTACCTCTACCAGGAGTTTTTACATTAAAGAATCCGATAAATGTTCTAAAGACAATATAATAAATAGCAGAATAAGCAAGACCTAAAGGAATAATTCTAATCCAATTAGTTTTATCATTTCCTTGTAAAATACCAAATAAAGTAAAGTCAATAATACCGCCTGAAAAAGTATTTACAACATTAATATTCAAAAGATCAGTCAATAAGAATGACATACCATCAAGGAAAGTATGAATTAAATAAAGAACAGGAGAAACGAATAAGAACATAAATTCAGCTGGTTCTGTAATACCAGTTAAAATTGATGTTAGCGCAACCCCTAAAAATAAACCTGCATATTTCTTTCTCTTCGTTTTATCAATCATATGATACATCGCCAAACATCCTGCAGGTAAACCAAAGATCATCATCGCAAATTTACCAGCAAAGAAACGAGTTCCTTCAGTAAACAAACCAACGTGGTTAGGATCAATTAATTGAGCAAAAGCAATTTTTTGGGCACCAATTACTTGAACACCATTAACTATTTCCACACCTCCAAGTTCTGTATACCAAAATAAAGGATAAATAGCATGATGCAAACCAACAACACCACAAAGTCTTAAAAAGGCTCCATAAATACCTGTCCCGATTGGACCAGTACGATTAATAACGTCTCCAACATTTAATAATAATTGTTGGAATGAAGGCCATACTAGGAAAAAGAAAACACCTATAAAAATTGAAACTAAAGAAGATATAATTGGTACAAATCGACTTCCTCCAAAAAAACCTAAAATTTGAGGCAATTGAATATTGCGATAGCGATTATGTAACCATGTTACTAAGAAACCAACTACAATAGCACCAACAGTACCTGTATCAATCGAATTAACACCTTCTTTAGGAAAAACAGCAAGTAAACCTTGAGCAGTTTGGTTCATAACAACATAACCAACAAAAGCAGCAAGTGCAGCTGTCCCCTTATCACCATTACATAAACCAATTACTAAACCCATACACAAAAGGATTGGTAAATTACTAAAAACAACTTCACCAGCATTTTTCATTATGATGAAGATAGTTTGTAAAATATGATTATCTAGAATTGGATATGTCGCAATAGTTGCAGGATTAGAGAAGGCTCCACCTATACCAAGTAATAAACCGGCACCTGGCAATATCGCAATTGGTAACATAAATGATTTACCAATTTTTTGAAGTAATTTAAACATTCTTTTTCTCCTTTCTTAAAGTACTTCCACAAATCTTTTAGCAATTTCTAAAGGTCTAGTAATAGCGCCACCAACAACCGCGCTATAAACACCTAATTGCATTACTTTTTTCAACTGTTCCGGATAATGAATTTTACCCTCAGCAATTATCGGAACTTCTAATTCTTTAACCATTTTTTCAATTAATTCATAATTAGGGCCATTCACTAATAGTGAATAAGGAGTATATCCTGCCAAAGTAGTCGAAACAACATCAGCCTTTAAATATTGAGCATTTAAAGCTTCTTCAAAAGTTGAACAATCTGCCATTACCAAAACACCTTTTTCATGAATATAATTAATCAAGTCTGCTAATAATTCATTATTAGGACGTAGTCTATTAGTAGCATCTAAAGCAATCATTTCGCAACCTGTAGCCAATAATTCATCAACCTCTTTTTTAGTAGGAGTAATATAAATATCACTATCGCTATAATTACGCTTAATTATGCCAATAACAGGTAAATCAACTTCATTTTTTATATCTAAAATATCGCTAACACCTTGAGCCCTAATCCCACAAGCACCTGCTAATTTAGCAGCCAATGCCATTTTGCCCATAGCATTAATTCCGTATAAAGGCTCTCCTTCTAGTGCCTGGCAAGAAACAATTAAGCCACCTTTTATTTTTGATAACATTAATTTTCACCTCCAAAATTAAAAATATTTTGTAAATGCAATGCTAAATAAAAAATTTCAGACTCATCTAAACTAATGCCAAACTCATTATCGATAATTGTATAAATGTCATTAGCAACTTGATACGACTTATAAAAACGTTTACGAATAATTTCTTTTAAATCATTTTTAATAGTTACTTTTTCAATACTTCTTTTAATCGCAAACTTCAAATGAATAATCAATCTATTTTTTAAAATTTCATCATTAACTTTTCCATATTCATTTTCCAAATAATTAACAATTCTAGCAACAATATTAATAATTAATGAAGTATCAGACACCTTTTCATTATGTAGTGCTGAATGAATATGTAGTGTAATCATCCCAATTTCGCTATCAGGTAAAGCTACATTTAATTCCGACTTAATGCGATTAACCATTTCTAATGAAAATTGATATTCACTAGGATAAATAAATTTTAATTCGCTATCAAATATATTATTAATAATCATATTTTCTTTTATTCGCTTTAGGGCAAAATTTAAATGATCTAAAAGCGATATATGGACATATTGATTATAATCATTACCAAAACGTTTTATCATTTCACTAATAATCCATTCACTCATCGTTAAAGCAATTTCTTTAGATGAATTAATTAAATTTTGATATTGTATTAATGTTTTACTATCAACTAATGCATATTTATTTTCAATCAATATATCATCTAAATAATCAAACTGTTTTTTATTAAAACCAATCCCTCTACCAAAAACAATCCATTCTTGATTATTATCATCTTTAATAATCAAAACATTATTATTTAAGGTTTTAATAATTAAATAACTATTCACACTTACCCACAACTACATTATTATCAACATCATCAACATTATTTAAAACAGTTTTTTTCGCTTTTGAAATAGCCACAATCACATCTTTTTGATAACCTTTACTAGCAATTAAGTCAAAATCCACTTCCATCAACAAATCGCCTTTTTTAACACTATCGCCCTCTTTAACAAAAACTAAAAATCCTTCCCCATCTAAAGAAACTGTATCTATTCCTACATGCAAAATCATTTCAATATCATTTTTAATAATTCCTATTGCATGTTTAGTTGGAAAAACTGTACCAATTATTCCATCAATAGGCGCATATATTTTATTATCTTCAGGATCAATCGCAAAAGTTGGACCCATTAATCCTTTAGAAAATACTGGATCATTAATATCTTCTTGTTTTTTAAATTTGCCTTTAATAGGACTATATATTTGAACAGTTTTATTAAATATATTAAACATAATTTTCCTCCTTAACATATAAAAAGCCCATCATAAAAATGACAGGCTCGTGCTCTAATGATAACACACCACTATTCGCTTATAAGTATAATAATAAATAAAAGAAAATTCAATATCTTTTAAATATTATCTTTAATAATTGCTAATACTTCTTCACTAGTACCAGCATTTAAACACTTAGTAGCCATTTCTTGCATTTTAGCATACGAAAGCTGACGAACCATCTTACGCGCCTGCAAAATCGAAGTAGCACTCATAGAAAATTCATCTAAACCTAATCCTAATAAAATTGGAACCGCTAATTCTTCACCAGCCATTTCACCACACATACCACACCATTTATTATGCGCATGCGCCCCATCAATAGCCATCTTAATTAATTTTAAAATTGATGGATTATAAGGTTGATATAAATAAGAAACTTTTTGATTCATTCTATCAGCAGCCATAGTATATTGAATTAAGTCATTAGTACCAATTGAAAAGAAATCCGCTTCTTTAGCAATATTATATGCATTTAAAGCAGCAGCCGGAATCTCAATCATAATCCCAACTTCAATGTTTTCATTAACAGAAATTCCTTCATCTAAAAGTTGTTGTTTTGCTTCTAAAAAACAAGCCTTAGCAGCTCTAAATTCATCTAAAGTCGCTACCATTGGAAACATTATAGCCAATTTACCATAAACACTAGCACGCAACAATGCTCTTAATTGAGTCATAAATATATCTTTACGATCCAAACATAATCTAACCGCCCTATAACCTAAAAACGGATTCATTTCATGAGGGAATTTCAAATACGAAAGTTCTTTATCGCCACCAATATCTAATGTTCTAATAACAACTCTCTTACCATCCATAGCCTCTAGTACACTTTTATATGCGACAAACTGTTCTTGTTCACTAGGCAATGATGTTGCATCCATATATAAAAATTCAGTTCTATATAAACCAACACCCTCACCACCATTATCAACAACAGCATTAACATCTTTAGGCGTACCAATATTACCAGCTAATTCAACTTCATGATTATCTTCAGTTACACTAGCAGCATCCTTTAATTGTTTTAATGAATTACGATATTCTAAATATTTTTTAGCCTCTAAACTATATTGTTCAACAACACTAGTATCAGGATTAATTAAAACATCGCCTTTTAAAGCATCCAAAATCATAAAATCACCAGTATTAACATTTTCAAGCAAATTATTAATACCAACTACGGCTGGAATTTCTAAAGAACGCGCCATAATAGCCGAATGCGAAGTTCTACCACCAATTTCTGTCGCAAAACCTTTAACAAAACGTCTATCTAACTGAGCAGTATCACTAGGAGTTAAATCATAAGCAACAACAATAACTTCTTCATCAATTAATGATAAATCGGGAATAAAAATTCCTAAAACATGAGCTAATAATCTGTAAGAAACATCTTTAACATCAGCCGCTCTTTCCTTAAAATAAGGATCATCCATCGACTCAAACATACTAACAAACATTTTCGATACACTTTCAACAGCACAAGAAGCACTTTGACCATCTTTAATTAGATTTTCGATCTGTCCAATAAATTCTGGATCTGCTAATACCATTAAATGAGCATCAAAAATAGCTAATTCTTCATCACTTAAGCGACCAACCGCCTTTTCCTTAACTTTTTCAATATCCGCCTTAGTTAATTCAATACTACGATTTAAAGTCGCCAATTCGCAATCAACCCCATTAAATTGACTACATATATTTAACACTGGTTTAGTCAATTTATATAATTTTGCTAGCGCAATACCACTAGACGCAGCAATTCCTTTTAACATAATATACTTTCCTCCGCCTATATTATGTCTAAATTATATCATTTATTAAATTGGCAAGCAATCAAGAAAATTAATCATAGCCGCATTTTTTAAACGATAATAAGTTGACTTGGAGTAATATTCTAAATACCAAGAACTTTTAGACTTATACATAAATTCTTTAATAATGATTAATTGTGAATCTTCGTCCAAGTAGCTAATAATTTGATCGATAACTCGAACTAGACAATCATTTTCATTTTTTAATTTCGCCACTCTATAACCTTTGAACAACGTATTAATTAAACGAATTTTTTCTTTGTTAGGTATATCTCTTAAATTTGACATAATATCACTTCTCCATTCTATTTTATTATTAACAATATCGGACAACAGTACACCAAGAGCATTAACAACCCAAAACGGCTTAAATAAAGGGCTTAAGAGTGTTAGTAGTCCCATAAAGTTCAATTTACTAGTTACACACTAGTAACAAATAGAATTAATATATACAGTATACAAAATATATTATATTTAATATATAATAGAACACAAAAAAACAGGGAGCTTAATCTATGCTCCCTTTGTTTTTATGCCCCTGTTGTTTTTGCTCGGCTTTGTTT
>JAEWIH010000093.1 GCA_023387245.1 Bacillota bacterium
TTCAAAAAGAGATAAAAGCAGATGCAAAATATAAAGAGGTAAGTGCTGCTTCAATTCTAGCAAAAGTAAGCCGAGATAGATTTATGGATTCAATCTCAGAAAACTATCCAGAATATAACTTTAAAAAACATAAAGGTTATGGCACAAAAGCCCATGTTGATGCCATAAAAGAGTTTGGAAGAAGTGATATTCACAGATTTAGTTTTAAACTTAAGGCTTTAGGAGAGGTTTAAATGGGACCGTTCATAATTTTAATATTAGTATAAAAAATTAATTATGACCACAACCAACCACAATCATAACAGCCATCATCATCTCCATTTCTCCATATATTACTACTACCACACTCAATACAAACTACTTTAGCCATTGTAAAACTAATAATAACTTTAAATTTCGTTAAAATCTCCTAAAAATCATTTTTTAATGTTAATTATATAATTCTTTCTCATGATCATCCAATTCAATTTCACCTAATCTTGTTGAGAACCAAAGTCAGGATGTTCTTCAAGCCAATCAGCTCTTTCATTATCTTCTAAATTATACCACTCTCTATTTTCTTCTGTATCATTTTCTTCGATTTCATCTAACCATTTATCATAATCACTTTTTTTATTTTTAGCCAAATCTCATCCTTTGTTGTAAAATATTTACTTATATTGTATTATTAATTAAATTAGCAATAAATTAATAAAGAAAATAATATTTTTATTATATGTCTATTTAGTCAATGCCATAATGTAAATGAAATGATTATTTTGATAGACTAACCAATAATAAATTTTAAGGTTGTGCTTATAATTTATGAGATAATTTCAACAAACATATGTTCATAAAATACGGGCGTGTTAAATCAAAAATGGGGAGTTTAAAGTGGCTAAAGACAAAAAGAGTGTTAAGATTTATCCGGATGGAAAAGGTGGAAAGTGGGTTAAAGACAATGACTCTGATACTAGAGTACATATTGATAAAAATGGTAAAGCTAATGTTTTTGATTCTAAAAAACATAAAAAGTAAAAAAAATCATTATGGTTTCATTCAAAGAAAATAAATATTGGAAATCAATTGTATTTGATTTTCAAGTAAGTGGTGATTTAACAAAAGCTATCATGTCTAAGTTATGAGACGAAGAAGGTAATCTTAAAACAAAAGACATTAACATAATTGATATGATTATATCTAGTTCTGACCCTTATGATGGTAATGAATATTCTAGGGTAGTTGTAATTTACACATCAAGAAAGATAAAATAAAACCTTGGAAAGAAAAACAAAGTTACACTGTCGTTATTTAAAGTTTTATTTGGTAGTGTTCAATATTCTGTGTCATCATCAGATAAGTCCTAAAATTCTATCATAAATTTAAACTATCATCAAGCCGTCCTTCAAAGTGGATGGCTTAGATAGTGCAACTACAACATATGGTCAAAATATAGACACTGATATGATCATTGATTCAATGTTTGAATAAGTGTAATTATAAGTAAAAAATCATTATTAAAAATAAAAAAGGAGAAAATAATGGAAAACCAAAGCCCAAGAATTAATATGTATATAAATAAAATTTGTACTACACATAATCCATACGATCAAGATGGAAATTATAATTTGAGTAATTCAAAAAAAGCTCAAGCAATTATTAGTTGCTTAGAAGAATTAAAATTAGATTATATTTGTGATAATAGATATGGAATAATTGCTTCAAAAGGTCTTAATAAAGATAAAAAAAACAATAAGGCTATTAAAGAAAAATTAGATGAAGTAGATTTAATTATTGTTTCTCATATTGATATGATTAGTGAATTTAATCAAGAAGAAGTATTAAATAAATTTAAATTAGATTACGAAAAATTTGATTCAAATAATGAAAAATATATATCAGGTCCTTTAGATAATACTATTACAAATGCTGTTATTCTTGCTATGTTAGATTTAAGAGTTATAAATCTTGGAGATGATTGTAATGATATTATGGTAATTTTTACAATTGGTGAAGAGATGAAAGAGGATAGAGAATTTAAAGAAGCATGTGGAATTAAAAATTTTATGAAAAAATTTAATGGTTACATAAATGATGATACAAAATTTCTAAATCTTGATGTAACTGGAAATGAATATCATGAATTTAAAAATGATGAAAAAATATGTGCTGCGATTGAATATGACACTGATTTAGTATCATATAAAGATGAGAAAAAGAATAAATACTCAAAATTAAATAAATTTGATTCTGATGAAATATTAAAGCATATATTATTTTGTGAATACGAAGATGTAACAAGTGATGACTTAGAGGAAATTACTAGATATGGAGATACATTTGTCTTGTCTTTATCTTTAAATACATATAGTGAAATACATTCTATAAATAATTATACAAAATATGAGAATATTAATGCATGTCTTGATCATTTAAACTATTTATTATGCAACAGACTCTTACGTCCAAATCGTGATAAGTTACTAAAAACATCAATAGAAACTTATTTAAAAGAGGATTAGTTTATTTGACAAAAAAGAGATAAAAATACTCAAGGGGATAATTGAAATGGCCCCAAATTAGTAGACACTTTTTTATCAGTTAACACCTTGTGTTGAGTAGCACTATCATTGTATCTTTTATTAAGTCAAATCTATAGCAACAGTTTTTTTAGAAAATTAAAAACTTGCCAAAATGAAATATCTACTATATAATTTTATATCAAGAATTAACACAAAGGATAAACTATGAAAATTGATTTTTTAAGAATCTTAGCATTTATAAATATTACTCTAATTTTTATTATAGCTATA
>JAEWIH010000094.1 GCA_023387245.1 Bacillota bacterium
TATAGCGTTTCTTTGTCTTCAATGAAAAGTATATTAGAAAACTTTCCAAATGATTTATTTGATTATCATCTTATTGTTATTGGTCAAAATAAATGCTGGTATTATACTCAGGCATCAGGTCAACAATTAGTAGATGATAATTGGCAAGAGCTTGATTCTACCGAGCTAATTTCATTATCTGGAGAAAACAAAACTATTATTTTACATAAATCTAAGCGTGAAATTAAAATTGATTGCGCATTTATTATGTGCCATGGTAAATATGGGGAAGATGGTATTTTACAACAAGTATTTAATAATGCTGATATCCCATTTACTGGATGTGATGCTCAATCATCGATTTTATGTTATGACAAAGATTTAACTCATCGAATTTTAGATAGCTATAATTTTTATCAAAAAGCTAAGTATCAAACATTTAGTCAATTAATTAGTTTTGATATTTATCAAAAACTATGTTTATATTTAGGTAATAAAATGATTATTAAACCTGCTCGTGAAGGATCTAGTTATGGTATTAGTGTCGTTAATGATTATACCCAATTTAAGGAAGGTTTTATTAATGCTCAAAAATTCGATAAAAAAGTAATTGTTGAAGAATTTATTCAAGGTTTCGAAGTTGGCTGTGCCCTTTTAGAAAAAGATGAACAATTGATCGTTGGTCGTCCTGATCAAATAGTTATTCAAAATGATTTCTTTGATTTTGAGGGTAAATATGCATTTAAAGATGCTAGTATCCTTTGTCCTGCTCAAATTAGTTCTAATTTAGAAGAACAATTAAAAGAATTAGCAACTAAAATCTTTAATTATTTAGGCTGTCGTGACTTTAGTCGCATTGATTTCTTTATTAGTAATGAACAAATATATTTTAATGAAATTAATACTATCCCCGGCTTTACCGATCATTCTCGCTTTCCTTCGATGTTAAAAGAAGTTAATATTTCTTATAAAGAAATTATTAAAATACTAATTGAAAATGCTTTAAGGAGAAAACATGAATAATCGTGCTTGGATTGAAATTAATTCTAATAACTTATTAAACAATCTTAAACTATTACAATCATGTCAACATAATCGGCAAGTAATGGCTGTTGTTAAAGATAATTTTTATGGATTAGGATTAGATGCTATTAAATTAATTATTGAAAATGGTGTTAATTTTTTAGCAGTTAGTACTATTGATGAAGCGATTAAGTTAAGAGAGGCTAATATTAGTCAAGATATTTTAATTTTAGGCTATGTGCCTATTTCAAAATTAAATTTAGTAAAAAAATATGATTTAATTCAAACATTGATTACTTATGACTATGCTAAAGAATGTTATCATTTCAATCCTAATTTAAAATACCATTTAAAAATAAATACTGGAATGAATCGTTTAGGTATTAATTATCAACAATTAGATGACATTATGTGGTGTTATCAACATTTAAATATTCAAGGAATTTTTAGTCATTTATTAGCGGCAGATCAATTTAGTCAAGATGCTAAAGAAATGAATTTACTTCAAATTAATCGATATAATTCCGTTTTAAATTATTTAAAAAATAAAAATGTATGTCATGGAATAACTCATCTATTTAATTCGGCAGGATCATTAATATATGGAAAAGATTATAATTATGATTATATTCGTCCTGGTATTGCTTTTTGTGGTGATAGCCAATTTGATGGCTTGAAACCTGTTGTTAAATTGATAACTAAAATATCTGATATTAAATGTTTAAAACCGCAACAACATTTTGGCTATGGTATTGAGAATATTACTAATCGTGATCTAAAAATAGCTACCATTACAATCGGATATGGAGATGGCTTATTTAGAGCTTTATCATTTAAAAATTATCAAGTAATGATTAATAAACAATTATGTCCATTAATTGGTAGAATGTGTATGGATCAAGCACTAGTAGATATTACTAATATTTCTGAAGTTAGTTTAGATGATATAGTCGAAATTTTAAATGAAGATTTGACTCTAGAGACAATGGCTAATTGTTTAAATACTATTCCTAATGAAATAATGACCCATTTAAATATAAGATTGGAGCGTTTTATTAAATGAACAAAGGTTATCATATATTAACGGATATTTTTAAATTTGTTGGTGCTATTTTAATAATTGCGATTCATACCCAACCCTTTGATAATCAAAAAATATTATCTTTTATTGTTAATATTCAATTAGCAAGATTAATTGTTCCATTATTTTTTGTTTTTAGTAGTTATTACTTATTTAAAAAAATTCATAGTACTCATACAAATAGAGTCTATGTACTTAAAAATTATATTTATAATTTAATTAAAATTTATTTGATTGCTTGTTTATTATATACTCCTTTAACTATTTTTATTAATCGCGATCAATTAACTATTCCTTTATTATTATATAAATTGTTTTATAATGGCTTATATTATCATTTATGGTTTTTTCTAGCATTAATATATTCGACTATTTTATGTTATGTATTAATTAATAATCAAAAAAAACAAACTATCCCATTTTTAATTTGTATTTTGTTTTATATTATTGGCTATTTAATTAATGTTTTAAATCTTGATTTTTTATCATTTATGGGTAATGGTAGAGATGGTATCTTTTATGGATTAATTTATGTATATATAGGTAATATTTTAAGTCAGACTCATATAAAACATATTAAACTCAGTTCTTTATTACTAGTATTACCTTATTTATTAGAAACATGGATATTATACTTTCTTAATATAGTCAATCCTTTAAGTGCACTATTTATTACTTTGCCAATCTTTATACTAGTATTAAGTGCTTTATTATTATCAAATAATGATTATTATTTTAGAAATACATGGTTCCATGACGTGTCATTATATATGTATATTATTCATCCATTTTTTAGTTGGATTCTATTCGCAAAAACTAATTTTAATAATACTCTAATTTTTTTCATTACAACGATAATAACTATATTACTAAGTTCAACTATAGCATATATACTTCATAAATTTAAACGCCCAAAAACTTATAATTATAATTAAAAGCGAACTGTAAAAAGTTCGCTTTTTATATCATACCAGTTTAGTTAACTGATTATTTTCTAACTTATAAACATAATTGTAATCTTCTATATTATATTTATGGGCTATTTCTATTAGTGTTGTATCTAGTGTGTGTAACAATTCTCTTATCTCTTTCGCATTTTCTTTATCTAATGCTGCTGTTACTTCATCCGCTAATACTATCGGCCTTAATCTTAGAAAACACCTTGCTATTTCTATTTTCATTACTTGACCACCAGATAAAT
>JAEWIH010000030.1 GCA_023387245.1 Bacillota bacterium
TTTAATGTTACATTTACCAATCTTATAATTCTCAACACATTCTAATTTAAATTCCCATGAATATTTCATAAAAAATTACCCCTCCTCCTAGTTGTCTAGGATTTGGGGTACATATCAGTTGGTTGTCCAACTTTCTGGGTTCACTTCATTCGCTTCTTTTATATTAGAATTATACTTAAAATAATTGGGAGTGTAATCATAGATATAATTGTTGTTATAGAAACATAGGAGGCAGCTAATTTAAAGTCTTTATTAAATAATTGACTAAACATAGCTACAGAAGCAGCAACTGGACAGCTACTAGCAATTAAGACAGTCATTTTTAAAACAGGATTATTGATTGGTATTAAATAAATGAAAATTAAAAAATTAATTAATGGTACAATAATTAATCTACCTAAAATTACAAATACCATTTTAGTATTAAATTCAACTTGTTTAAAATTTAATTGTGCCACATAACAACCTAATATTATCATAGCTAATGGTGTATTTAGTGAAGTTAAATAGTTTAATGATTTTTGTATCGAATAGTGAAGAGGAATATTTAAGAAAAATAAAAGCACCCCAATAATAAAACCAATAATGACAGGATTGTTTATTAATTGTTTAAAATGCAATTTAGTACTAGGTTCGAGTACTTTTATTCCATATGTCCAAGTTAAAATATTGAATAAAATAATAAAAGGAATTAAGTAAATTAATGCATTTGTTCCTAAAATGCTTGTAACTAGTGGAATTCCCATAAAGGCTGAGTTAGAAAAAACGATAGAACATTGTTCAATTACCGTATTTTTGTTAAATAATATTTTGGAAACAATAATCGCTATCATATAAGCTAAACCAGATAATAAAAAACTTAAACTTAGATCAGTTAATGTTTTTTTATTAAATGGAATACTTAATTGTTCAATAATAATTAAAGGCATTATTACTTTGACTAAAATTCCAGACATTTGACTGCATGTGTCATAGGAAATAAACTTTTTTTTGTATAACACATAGCCACAAACACTTAACAAAAACATAATAATAACTTGATTAATAATTATATTAATAGACATAAAAATTCCCCTTCTAAAAAACAACTACGAAGAATTATAGCATAAAAATTAATTAAAGTTAAGTTGGCATTTTAGTGATATAATATTTTTAATAAGGAGATTACATGTATATGCAAATTTTATCCAACAATCAATTATATTATATTGTTCCTGATGGTCAAATAGATAATTTTGTTAAAGCATATTTTGATCTAAATCAAGACCAAATTTATTTTAATCAGAGCATATTACAATTGGATCATTTAATAAATGTCGAAAATTTAGATAATTTTTCATTATCATATAAAATCTATAATAAATTAAAAACTAATGTTCAGTATCAAAAATATTTAAGTGTCGATTATATTAATCAACTATTAACTTTTTTATCTAATATACAAGCCCAACAATTAGAACAAAATATGATAAATATTAGTGATGAAATAACAAAGGGGATGTTATTAGAAATTAATGATATTAAAACAAAGTATTTTTATTTACATGAACTTGTTGATAAACATTCAGATTTTAGTAATTACATAATAGTTGATGGTTATTATACATATGAACAAAAAATAATATTAGATAAGTTATTTTTAAAACATGCGCAAAAAATTAGTTTATTTAATAAACAACCTACTTATAAAAAACATTATGTTTGTAATAATTATTATCAACAAATAAAACAATTAATTTCTAATTTAAAAGATAAAAACAATTATGATAATAGTATTATTGTTTGTTATGATAATAATAGTGAAAAATCTCTAATAAGAATGTTAGAATCTAATAATATCCCAATTAAAAACAAAAAATCCTGGCTA
Organism: Bacillota bacterium; assembly: GCA_023387245.1. Taxonomy (GTDB): domain Bacteria; phylum Bacillota_I; class Bacilli_A; order Erysipelotrichales; family Erysipelotrichaceae; genus DUUI01. Next base: position 1,868 of record JAEWIH010000030.1, read on the forward strand.
ACAACTTTAAAAACAGATTATATTAATACGGTTTTAAATTTTTATAATAATTTTGATGATAATTATTTAATATATAAATTATTTATAAAGCACAACATTTTAAATTTTAATAGTAATACTGTGAAGAAATTAAGAGAATATTATTTTAAATTTAAAACATTTATTAATTTTTCTCATTTATTAAATATAGACAATATTTATAATTTACTCGATTCTAAAGAACTTGAATATTTTAGAAATATTGAAAAAGAATACTGTCAACAAATAAAAGATATATTTGATAAAATTGAAGCATTAAAAGAATTACCTTTTCCTGAATATTTACAAACATTTTTCTATCAAGACGATAAAAAAGCAATAATTAATTTAATTACTAAATATTATTTATTAAAAAAGAATAATCAAGATAATTTTTTAGATAATTTATTAGATAATGAATTATTAAATATCAATTTAATTGTTCAAAATAGTCAAGGTATAACTATTATGAATAATTTGAGTATAATTTCTAATAATTATGATTATTATTTTTTAGATATGGTTGAAGAATATTTTAATAGTTTTAATCATTTTACCGATATTTTTAATTTTAAACATAATTTTCAAATATTAAGTGATTTAAAATATCATGATTATCATGATATTGCAAACTATTACTATCAATTAAAAAAAGAATTGTTATCACAAATTAATTTTGAAGCATATAGTCCTAAATGTTATTTGGATCAAGTGATGGAACCGATAGATTTAGGATTAGTTTATTCGATGATTGATAATGATTTAGTATATAAAGATATCACTAATCGTAATTATACAATTAGTTATGAAACTGCTAAAAATATTTTTGTTAGAAATGCTCAAATGTCATTATCACCAACAATGCTTAATAATTATTATACTAATCCATTTAGATGTTTTTTAAATTATGGTTTAAATATTAGTGATGCTAGTGATGAAGGCTATAATTTAGCTATTAAGGGCATTATTATGCATTTAATTTTAGAAAATGTTACTAAAGAATATAATCATCAATTATATGAGGCATTAATAGCTAAAAATATTCGAAAATATAATGAATTATTAAATGATTGTAATAACTATATTGATGAAGTATTAAGTCAAATTATTAATTTATTTAAATCATATTATTTAGAAAAATATTTTGATTTAATTCATGAAGAGTTTTCTTTATATCAAATGACTACTAATATTAAAAATTTAGTTGTTAATTTATATAATAATGAAGTATTAAAATATTTAAAGAATGTTAATACTGAAAAAGCATTTAGTTATAATCTAGAATTTGAAGAAAATATTAATTTAGTAATTAAAGGTAAAATAGATTGTATTAGCACTTTATATGATAAATATTTATTTTTATTCGATTATAAAAGTAGTAATCATAATTTTAGTATAGGTAAAATTCAAAATACTATTCAATTACCGACATATTTATTACCTTATGAGCATAAAGTTCCATATTTAGTAGGAGCATATTATATTAATGTTAATAAACCAAATCAAGCTTTTGAAGGTATTAATTTATTATCTCTTAATGCTAAATATCATAAAGAACATAAAAATAAAGATATTTATCAAGATATTGAGTCATTAAATAACATGATTATAAATAATAATAATTTAATTGTTAATCAAAATAAAAAAAGATATTATAGTGAATTAAATAAAATGATAAAGCAGTTAAATGTTGAATGTAATGTAATTGATAAGCAATATCAAATTATTCATAATTTAATTTCTTATACTAAACATATATATAAACAATTGGCAACAGATTTATTAAATGGAAATTTTGAGATTAAAAATGATGATAAGTATTTTAATTATAAATATTTATTTTTAGATGGAATCGAGGTTAGAGATAATGAATAATCAAGATGTGAGATCATTTATTTCTTATTTAGTTTATGCTAAAGAAGGAATAATATTAACTGATGAACAATGGCAAGCAGTTACTATTATGAATAAAAATATTTTGTTATCAGCAAGTGCTGGTTCTGGTAAAACTACTGTTTTAGTTGCTAGAATTTTGTATCATTTATATATTAATCGTCAAACTTCTAGTTTAAATATTAATAATTTTTTAGCAATTACATTTACTAATAATTCAGCTAAAAAGATGAAAAATGATTTAAAAAAATGTTTGAAATTATGGTTTGATTTAGAACAAAATATTGAAATTAAACCATTTATTAAGCAACAAATTAATTTATTAAATGATTGTTTTATTATGACATTTGATGCATTTTGTTTAGAAATTGTAAAAACTTATTATATGTTTTTACCATATGATTTTAGAAGAGAATATTTAAACTATATTGAAAATTCTGATAATCAATTTTTGTTAAATAAAATTAAAAATATAGTAATTTCAAAAGTATTATCTGATCCTGAATATGCATGTTTTAATAATTCGAAATTTAAATTTAATTTAAATAATTCTTTTTATAAATTAATATCTATTTTTAATATTTCAGATATCATTATTAAATCATGCTCTTATTTAAAAAATGATAAATTTAGTGATGATTTATTGAAAAAAGTATATGAAATGGCTAAATATTTATATGCTCCTATAAAACAAAAATATAATTTAATTTATGATTTAGATGATAATTATACTTATCAAAATTTAGAACAGTTTTTTGATAATATTAAAAATTTAAATATAAAAGAATTTTCTGAATATAAAAATTTAGTCGAATATTTAGTTTCATTAGGCAACGATTTTAAATTGATTAGTGATGATGAAATTGAATTAAATAATAAATTTTATAATTTAATTATTGATTTAAAGAGAGAATATTATCAATTAAAGTTAGAAAATAAAATAGTTGAATTTAGTGATATTGCGAATTGGGTAATAGATATTTTTAGTAACAATTTA
>JAEWIH010000085.1 GCA_023387245.1 Bacillota bacterium
AATTCCAATTTTTTCGCATTTTCTATTTTTTCTAATTGAAAAGCTGCTCTTTTTTCGATCCATTCTATAACTGGTTGATGCAAAAATTTACGATATAAGAGAAACAAAACAAAAGTAGCGCCTAATAGAGTAGTAAAAGTAACTATATTAGGTATTAATTTATGTATTATATCTTTCATAAATAAATATCACACTCTTTTAAAATACAAACATTAATAAGAAAGCAACTAATAAACCATAAATAGCACATGTTTCAGCAATACCTGCTCCTAAAATTAACATTGAACGTATTTTGCTTTCAGCCTCAGGATTTTTACCAACAGCCTCTACCGCTTTACCAGCAGCAAAACCTTGACCAATACCTGTCATCATACCTGTTAAAACCGCAATACCTGCTCCAATCGCAATTAATCCTTTTCCTACAGTAATAATATCCATTTTAAATACTCCTTTCCTAATCTCCTAATTCAACACTAGTTAAAATGGTTGTTAATGATATAAATATAAATGCCTGTAAAAATCCAGCAAACAAATCAAAATAAATATGTAATACTGGCGCAACAATTAAAGTAATAATATTAATTGAACCAACTACTGGAATAAAGCTAGATAGCCATCCAGTAAAATTATATAATAATTCCATAATTACAATTCCTGCTGTAATATTACCAAACAAACGCAAGCTCATAGATAATAATGGAGCTAACCAGCCAAAAAAATTTGGTATAACAAACGGAAAGATCGGTTCAAAAAATCCTTTTATAAAATTGATAAAGCCATTAGTTTTAATTTTAGCTCTTTGAATTAAAAGCCAAGAAATTAAAGCAAATGATAATGTAACACTATAATTGGAAGTTGGGGCAACTAAACCAAATAACCCCGAAAGATTCGAAACTAATATATAAATAAAAATTACCGAAACATAAGCGCTATAATTTTTACCCTTTTTTCCCATATTACCAATGACTACATTATGTAACATCTCGACTACTGTTACTGTAAAATTAGCTAGTCCTTTTGGTTTATCTTCAACTTTCAATCCACTAATTGATTTTGCCATAAAATAAAACAAAATAATTAAAAAACAAGTTACAATAATAATCGAATACAATTCTACTTGAATAGCAATATTATCTACCTCCTTTTAATAATAAATACATTTTAAATCCAATAAATCCTAAAAAATAAGCATAAGGATTAATTAAACTTATTTTAAGCGAAAACATAAACCCCGACAACATTAATAGATAAATAATCAATTGAATAAAAATAAATCTTTTTTTTGAAAAAAACTTCATTTTTAATAAATCATCAATATATTTAACTTTAATATTCATAACTAAAAAAAATATAATATTGCCTAATATAAATCCAAATCCATAAGACAAATTAATTATCAATAATATTCCAAATAATATTAAAGAAAATAGCCAATATTTAACATAGTTATTTTTAATATATATAAATGTTTCACTCATATATATTATTTTATCATTATTTTTAACAAAATTCACATTTAATAATCATTTTAATGATGAAATGTATTTATTTGTAAATTATAGCTAATATATTGACTAGCACTAATAATAATGATATTATATTTTAGCGATTTAAACAGCAGCCAACAAAGATATTAAACCAGCGTTTTTCACTATTGGAATGTAGTAACTTCGCTGCTAAGTGAACCATGAAGAAAAACACTCTTAATATTGATTTGTTATTTGTCTGTTTATTTCCGTAATTAAATGTGTAAAGGAGAAATAAATATGGCACGTTTTACAGGATCTATTTATAAAAAAGCTCGCCGTTTAAGTTTTTCATTGTTAGAAACAGGTCAAGAGCTTAAAAAACGTAATTATGCTCCAGGTCAACATGGTGCGACTAGAAGAGCTAAATTATCAGACTACGGTAACCAATTACGTGAAAAACAACGTATTCGTTTCATGTATGGTGTTTCTGAAAGACAATTCTATAACACTTATTTAAAAGCTGTTAAAAAAGATGGCGTTACTGGTACAAATTTACTTGAATTGTTAGAATCTCGCCTTGATAATCTTGTTTATCGTATGAATTTAGCAAGAACTAGACAAGGTGCTAGACAGTTAGTTAATCATGGACATGTTTTAGTTGATGGAAATAAAGTTGATATCCCTTCTTTTATTGTAAAACCGGGACAAACTATTTCTATTAAAGAAAAATCGAGAAAAAATCCTCACATTCAAGACGCTTTAGAAGCTAGCGTTTCAACTTTGGGATTTGTTGAAATTAATAAAGAAACAAAAGTTGGTAAATATTTACGTTTACCACAACGTAGTGAATTAAATCAAGATATTAATGAAGCATTAGTTGTTGAGTTTTATTCTCGTTAATCTTAAATTGCAAACACATATGTGTTTGCATTTTTATTGTTTATAGATATTAAAATAATATAAAATAATAAAAAAGGAGTATATATGAAAATTATTGCTACAACTGATATCCATGGTCAATTATTTGCTTATAACGATGCTACTAATCAAATATCATTTAATGGAATGCCTAGATTAAGCTCATTTATTAATGAATATAAATCAAAAAATCCCAATACAATTTTAGTAGACAATGGTGATATTTTACAAGGAACTCCACTAAATACTTATATTAATAATAATCAATTTCCATCTTATATGGCACTAGCACTAAATCAATTAAATTATAATTTTTATAATTTAGGAAATCACGATTTTAACTATGGACCAGAAATTCTTTTAAAATATATTAATACTAATCAAGCAAATTGTGTTTGTTGTAATGTTTTATATAAAAATAAACCATTAGGAAAAAGTTATATTATTGAAGATGAAAATAAACAAAAAATAGCTATTTTCGGATTAGTTACTACCCATATAACTAGATGGGAAAAAGCAAATAATATTCGTGATTTTCAATTTTTAGATGTCTTTGAAACTGCTAAAGAACAAATTTCAAAACTAAGAAAAGATGCAGATATAATAATATGTCTTTATCATGGAGGCTTTGAAAGAGATTTAATTACTGGTCAACCTAGTGAAACATTGGATGGTGAAAATGTTGGATATCAATTAGCTAAATTAGATATTGATTATTTAATAACCGGTCATCAACATCGAACTATTGCTACTGAATTATTTAATACAGTTACTGCTCAATGCGCAAACAATCTTAATGAATTAATGTTATTTGATTTAAATAAAAAAACTAGTGAAATTATTGAATTAAAAAATTATAAAATCGATGAAGAATTTAATCAAAAATTTCAAGATATTTTTAATCAACTACAAAAATTTTTAGATTCTACTCTGGCAACATTATCAAGTGATTGTAGCATTGATGATGTATTTATGGCTCAAATTAATAAACCTAAATATATAACGTTGTTTAATAAAATATTAATTGATTATTATCAAGCTGATTTTTGTTTCTCTTCCCTTTTTAATAATTCAATCGGTTTAAAACAAAAGGTTACTAGAAGAGATTTATTAAGCAGTTATCCTTTTCCTAATACAATGACTATATTAGAAATGGATTATGATTTATTAATTGAATATTTAGAATATAATGCTCGTTATTTTAAATATAATGATGATCATTCTATTGGTATTTCTGATGCCTATATTTTTCCAAAAAAACAAATGTATAATTATGACTTAGGAGATGGCTTAAGCTATCAAATTAATGTTAGTTGGCCTAAAGGCAAAAGATTATCTAATTTAAAAATACCTAAAAAAGATAAATATAAAGTTTTAATTAATAATTATCGCGTTAATGGTGGTGGTAGTTTTGATATGTTACAAAAAGCTACTCGTCTTTTTGAAGATACAAAAGAAGTAGTTGAAATAATAGAAGAATATATGAAAAATTATAACGGAATCATTAATGTTGAATTTGAACAAAATATTATTGTTACTAAATAACTTTTTCAGCTACCTTAAAAGCATTGGCTAGTATCTGCCACGCTGTCATGTTAGTTTGGTTATAAATGTAGCCGCCGTTTTTCCTTATACTTGGCAACACTTCATTTGTTACCAATTTTTTAAAATTCTTAGCCTGTGGCAGTTTACTTGATAGTATTAAACTATATAAACCACTTTCCTTAATCAACCACCCGCCACGTTGTCCTAAACTCAACGCCGTTTTGTCGTTGAGTTTTATCTTCAATGTCAACATGCATAGCAATTGCTCTGTTTGTGTCAACATACCCCAATATTTCAGCAACATCTTTTCCAACGCAATACAGCTTGCCATTAATTAGTGTTGTTCTTACATCTTAATTTTCAAAATCAAAAATTTGAAT
>JAEWIH010000145.1 GCA_023387245.1 Bacillota bacterium
CCTGCATCATTAACATAATATTCTCTTAAAACATCATAACCACAAGCTTTTAAAATCCTTGCTAAACTATCGCCCCAAGCAGCACCACGCGCATGACCTAAATGTAAAATACCAGTTGGATTGGCTGAAATATATTCCAATAATATTTTTTTATTTTGACCGCTATTATTGTGCCCAAAAGTTACATTTTGTTCTAAAATATCATTAATAACATTTGCTAGTTGCTCGTCTTTAATAAAGAAATTTAAAAATCCTGGTCCGGCTATTTCGACTTTTTTAATAATCGGATCTTGACTAACAATTTCTAATAATTCATTGGCGAGTGCTATAGGTGCTTTTTTTGCTACTTTAGCTAAGCGTAGACAAATGTTAGAAGCATAATCTCCGTGTTTAGCATCTTTGGGAATGTCTAGTTTAATTTCTAAAAGCTTAATTTCTAATCCTAAAGTTTTTAATCCTTCATAAATAACATTTTGTAATTTTTTCTCTATTTTATTCATAATTACCTCAATCATTTACATTTTAACAAAAAATTCCAAGAAAAAGAAGATGATTTATGGTATTATATATATTAATTGAATTGAGGATTTTATGGATAAAAAAATTATATTTATTGATATTGATGGAACTTTATTGTCACATACTCAGGGAATTAGTCCTAAAAGCATTGAGGCTATTTCTGCTGCTAGAGAAAATGGCCATTTAGTATTTTTAAATACTGGTCGTAGTAAATCTTATTCACAAGCATTTTTAAATTTGCCGGTTGATGGTTTTATATTTGGGGCTGGTGCTCATGTAGAAATTAATAAAAAAACTTTATATAATTTGTCAATCGATCATAATGATATGGTGGAAATGATTAAATTATTGAAAAATAATCAGTTGATTTTAGTGTTTGAGGGTAGTGAAAAATCTTATTTTAGTAATGAGGCTTTAGTTTTTTTTGAGAAAATATTTGAAAAACGCCTTGCAGAAAATAATCAAAAAGTATTAAAGTATCATGTTACTAAAGAAATATTTAATGATTTAGATAGCTATTTAGTTGATAGAACACCGATAAATAAAATGACTATTTATTTTAAAGATGCTGCTGATTATCAATTTTTAAAAGATTTTTTGGCTGATCGTTATAGTTTTATTATGTATGATAGAGCGGCTGAAATAGTAGTGAAGGGCATTAATAAATTTAAGGGTATTGAAGAAGTTTGTAATTATTATAAACATCCGATTGAAAATACTATTGCTTTTGGCGATAGTTATAACGACTATGAAATGATTAAGTTTGCGGGGGTGGGAGTTGCGATGGCTAATAGTCATCCAGATATTTTAGAATTAGCAGATTTAGTTACTAATAGTGTTGATGATGATGGTATTTATTATGGTTTTAAAAAATTAGAATTAATTTAGAAAGGATTTTTATTATGTATAATCATCTTGAAATTGAAAAGAAATGGCAAAAGTTTTGGGAAGATAATCAAACTTTTAAGACTGATACTAATAATTTTGATAAGCCTAAATATTACATATTAGATATGTTTCCTTATCCTAGTGGCCAGGGATTACATGTTGGGCATTTAGAGGGTTATAGTGCTAGCGATATTATTGCTCGTAAAAAAAGAATGGAAGGATTTAATGTATTACATCCGATTGGTTGGGATTCATTTGGTTTGCCTGCTGAACAGTATGCGATTAATACGGGCAATCATCCTCAAGAGTTTACTATCAAAAATATTGATAATTTTCGCCGTCAAATAAAGGCTGCTGGTTTATCTTATGATTTTGATCGTGAAATTACTACTTCTAGTCCAGAGTATTATAAATGGACTCAATGGATTTTTACTAAATTATATGAAAAAGGTTTGGCTTATGTTGATAATATTCCAGTGAATTGGTGTGAAGAATTAAAAACGGTATTATCGAATGAAGAAGTAATTGATGGTAGAAGTGAAAGAGGAAATTATCCGGTTGTTAGAAAGCCGATGAGACAATGGGTGCTAAAAATTACTGAATATGCTCAAAGATTACTTGATGATTTAGATTTAGTTGATTGGCCTCATTCTACCAAGGAGATGCAAATTAATTGGATTGGTAAAAGTGAAGGCGCATTAATTGATTTTAAAATTGCTGGTCATGATAAGATTTTTACCGTCTTTACGACTAGGGCTGATACATTGTTCGGAGCAACTTATTGTGTATTGGCGCCAGAGCATCCGTTTGTATTGGAAATTGTTGATCCAGATAAAAGAAGTGAAGTTGAGGAATATATTAAAGAGTGTGCTAAAAAATCAGATTTAGCTCGAACTGATTTAAATAAAGATAAGACGGGAGTATTTATTGGGGCTTATGCTATAAATCCAGTTAATAAGCAACAAATTCCGATTTATATTGCTGATTATGTTTTGGCTAGTTATGGTACTGGTGCGATTATGGCGGTGCCAGCTCATGATCAAAGAGATTATGAGTTTGCGAAAAAGTATAATATTAATATTATTCCGGTAATTGAAAATAGTGATATTAGTCAAATGGCGATGGAGGCTGAGGGAATTCATATTAATTCTGAATTTTTAAATGGCTTAAATAATGATGATGCTAAAAAAATTATGATTAAATGGCTAGAGGATAATGGAGTTGGGGTTGCTAAAACAACATTTAAATTGCGTGATTGGTTATTTTCTAGACAGCGTTATTGGGGTGAGCCAATTCCAATTATTCATTTGGCTGATGGTACTATGAAGAGTGTAGATATTGAGCAACTACCTTTAGAGTTACCGGTTATTGATGATTATGTTTTAAGGGATGGTGCTAGTTCACCACTAAATAATAATCCTGATTGGGTTAATATTATGGTTGATGGCCAAAGTGCTACTAGAGAGACAAATACAATGCCTCAATGGGCTGGATCTTGTTGGTATTATTTAAGATATATAGATCCACTAAATGATCAAAAGTTGGCTGATGAAAAATTGTTGGAACATTGGTTGCCTGTTGATTTATATATTGGTGGTGCTGAGCATGCGGTTTTACATTTATTGTATGCTAGATTTTGGCATAAAGTATTATATGATTTAGGGATAGTTAAGACTAAGGAACCATTTAAAAAATTGTTTCATCAGGGAATGATTTTAGGGGAAAATAATGAAAAAATGTCTAAGTCTCGAGGTAATGTTGTTAATCCAGATGAAATCTTTATTAGTCATGGTGCTGATGCTTTAAGAACTTATGAAATGTTTATGGGTCCTTTAGAGGCTTCATTACCGTGGAAAAATGATGGATTAGATGGTATTAAGCGTTGGTTGGAGAGAGTTTGGAGATTGATTGAACAAAAAGAAATTGTTGATGATAATAATGGGAATTTAGATTATCATTATAATTTAATGATTAAGAAAGTTAGTCATGATATTGATACTCTTAATTTTAATACTGCTATTTCACAAATGATGATTTTTGTTAATGAGTGTTATAAACAAGAACAATTATATCGTCCTTATGTTGAGGGATTTGTGTTGGTGCTATCGCCTTTTGCTCCACATTTAGGTGAAGAGTTGTGGCAAATTCTAGGACATAATGAAAGTTTGGCTTATCATCCTTGGCCTAGTTATGATGAAAAAATGCTAGTATTAGATGAAAAGGAAGTGGTTGTGCAGGTTAATGGTAAGGTTAGAGGT
>JAEWIH010000019.1 GCA_023387245.1 Bacillota bacterium
ACGCTCACAATCACCAGCACCAATATCTGCAATCGGACCATTATAAACAACCTCACCACCAAAAGCACCAGCACCAGGACCAATATCAATTAACCAATCAGCCTCCATCATCGTCTCTTCATCATGCTCAACAACAACCACACTATTACCCAAATCACGCATTTTCTTTAAAGCCGAAATTAACTTAGCATTATCAGATTGATGTAACCCTATCGAAGGCTCATCCAATACATATAAAACGCCAGTCAACTGAGCACCAAGTTGATTAGCCAACCTAATTCGCTGAGCCTCACCACCCGACAAACTACTAGCCAAGCGATCTAGTGTCAAATAGCCTAATCCAACATTATCCAAAAAAGTTAATCTATCAATTATTTCCTTCAATAACAATTTAACTATTTGAGACCGCTCTCTACTCAACACCAAACCACTAAAATGCTCTCTCAATTTAGTAATCGGCAATCGACAAACATCAATAATATTAAATTTATCAACATAAACACTCAAGGCCTGCTCATTAAGTCGCTTACCATTACAAGTCGGACAAACTTGCTCACTCATAAACCCACTAACCCACTCACGATAAAACTCCGACTGACTCTCCTCAAACCTCCGATTAATTAAACTAACAATCCCCTCAATATACTCACTCTTTTCATAAACCGAGCCACCACGAGAAGTAATTTTATACTTAATCGGCTCTAAAGAACCATAAAAAACAATCTCTCTCTCTTTTTTAGTCAATTTTTCAAAAGGTAAATCAATACTTATATCATAATACTCTAATAACTTCGCAAAAACTTGCCACTCAATATTTAAAGTATTAACCGTATTTTTAAAATAAACAATCGCACCCTCACTAATCGATAGCGACTCATCAGGAATTAATAAACGAACATCAACACTCTTTTTAATCCCAATCCCCCGACAATTAGGACAAGCCCCCAAAGGAGCATTAAAAGAAAATAACCGTGGCTCTAAATAAGCAACATTAAAACCGCACTCACTACACCCCGACTTAGTAGAAAAACTTAATCTCTCTCCATTTATATCAACCAAAATCAAGCCATTATTTAATTTATTAGCCACCTCTAAAGAATCCAATAATCGCCGCTTAAAATCCTCATTAATAATCAAACGATCAACAATAACATTAATATTATGGCGTTTATTTTTATCTAACTCAAACTCCTCCAAAAAGCCAACAACACCATCAATCTCGCCACGAACAAAGCCATCATTAATCAACTTAGTCAATAAATCTTTATGACTCCCCTTTTTATCCTTAACCATCGGAACCATAACCATCACTCTCGACCCCTGATCATAGCAACATACTTTAGCACCAATTTGATTAATCGTCACCGAAGAAATTAAACAATGATGATTTGGGCAATAAACATCACCAACTCGAGCATATAACAAACGTAAATAATCATAAATTTCTGTCACAGTACCAACCGTAGAACGCGGATTATTCGAAGTCGTCTTTTGATCAATCGCAATCGAAGGAGACAAATTCTCAATCCGATCAACATCTGGTTTTTCAAAATTGCCCAAAAACTGCCGAGCATACGAACTCAAAGACTCCATATATCTTCTCTGACCCTCAGCATATAAAGTATCAAAAGCTAAAGTCGTTTTACCACTCCCACTCAAGCCACTCATAACAACTAATTTATGCTTAGGAAAAGATAAACTAACACTCTTTAAATTATTTTGCCTAGCATTAACAATTTTAATCATATTATTCATCATTTACCCTCCAACTCATATAACAAATCACGATAATAAGCCGCCATCTCAAAATCCAAATCTTTGGCAGCAGCCAACATCATCTCTCGTAAAGAGTCAATATTTAACACTTGATTTTTTTGTCTCTTATCTTTCTTTGCGGAAGAATTAATAGTATAAAGTGAATCAGGAATCTTTTTATAAATAGTTTTTGGCACTATATTATTTTTTAAATTATGAGCCTCTTGTATACTTCTTCTCCTCTTAGTCTCAGCAATTGTTTTAATCATGGCATCTGAATACTCATCAGCATATAAAATCGCCATTCCATTCGCATTTCTCGCCACTCTACCAATCATCTGAATTAATGAACGATAACTTCTAAACAAACCACTAACACTAGCATCTAAAATCGCAATTAAACTAACCTCAGGCAAATCGATACCCTCACGCAATAAATTAATCCCAACCAAAACATCAATCTCGCCTAAACGCAATCTTCTCAAAGTCTCTAAACGATCTAAAGTTTTAACCTCATGCTGAATATAATCAACTTTTATATCATATTCTCTAAAATAATTAACCAATGACATCATCATATCACTAGACAATGTAGTAACAATTACTCTTTCATTCAAAGCGATCCTCTTTTTAATCTCAAGCATTAAATCATCAATTTGATTTAAAGTCGGTCTAACCTCAATCTTTGGATCAAGCAATCCAGTCGGCCGAATAATTTGTTCAACCACTTGATTATTAACTAAATTTAGCTCATATTCAGCAGGTGTAGCCGAAACATAAATAACTTGATCAAGTACTTTTTCAAATTCAGAAAATGTCATCGGACGATTATTTAATGCACTCGGCAACCTAAACCCATAATCAACTAATGTTTGTTTACGACTTCTATCTCCCTCATACATCCCCCGAATTTGTGGATTTGAAGCATGGGACTCATCAATAATCACTAAAAATTTTTCACGAAAATAATCAAATAAGTTATAAGGTCTTTGATCACTAGTCCTACCATCAATATACTGAGCATAATTTTCAATACCAGAACAATAACCAATATTCCTCAAAGACTCAACATCATATTCAACTCGCTGTTTTAATCTTTGAGCCTCCAATAATTTATTCTCAGCCTTTAATTTACTCACTACTTCTTGACACTCTTTTTCAATTAAATCAGCAGCCCGATTTATTTCCGACTGTTCCCTAGCATATTCTTTAGCCGGAAAAATATCATATTCATCAAACTTATTCAATAATTTATTATTGATATTATCCCATTCACAAATCGACTCAATTTCATCACCAAAAAAACTAACCCTAACAATAAAATCGTCACGATAACCCAAACTAATATCAACATTATCGCCCCGAACTCGAAAACATCCGCGTTCTAAACTAATATCATTTCTACTATATTGACAATAAACTAAATCTAGTAGAAATTGATCACGATTAATTTGTTGGCCAACTTTAATCGTTTTTTTCATCGCAACAAATAATTCAGGATTTGAACTAGCATATATACAAGCAACCGAACAAACAACTATCGTATCTGGTCTTTGTAATAAAGAAATCATTGCTGATAGCCGTAACATTTCTAATTCTTGATTAACCAAAGCCGACTTTTCTATATAAGTATCAGTTTTTGGAACATATGCCTCTGGCTGATAAAAATCAAAATTAGAAACAAAATATTCAACTCGATTATATGGAAAAAAGGCTTTTAATTCATTATATAACTGACCAACTAATGTCTTATTATGCGCAAAAACCAAGGTTGGCTTATTAACCTTGGAAATTACTTGTGCCATAGTATAAGTTTTACCTGTACCAGTAGCACCTAATAAAACCTGATGTTTTTTATTTGTTAAAACACCATCAACTAATTTATCAATTGCCTGCCCCTGATCACCAGCCGGCAAAAAATCACTAACTAATTGAAAAACATTACTTTTCATTATTTAAATACTTAACTGCTGCCTTTAATTCTAAATCATAAACATCTTGATTTAAATATTGTTGTGCCATAACTCTAGACAATAGTGTCGATACCGTTTTAGAACTTATAACACCATCACTAGTTAATTTTAATTGTTTTTGAAACTCAACTAACGACTCTTTAGTCTTAGTCGAAAAATAACCATCAAAACGATCAACACTATAACCTAAATAATCTAGAGCATATTGAACAAAAGTAACAACTTCAGACACCGAATCTTCTTTAATATTTAAACTCTTTAAATCAACTGTATTCAATTTTAGTTGTTGCTCAAAAACCGGATGTAATTTCACCGGATAAGTCGGAACAATACCAACCCCATTCACTTTATTGCCCTTAGGAGTTAGCCATTGAGAATAAGTATATTTTAAAAATGAACCATCATCAAACGGTAACAATGTTTGAGCAACCCCTTTGCCATAAGTCGTTTGTCCAAAAATCGGAATATTTAAATTTTCATTTAAGGCAGCTAATAAAACTTCAGAACTAGAAGCGCTATTTTTATTAGCCAACATTACAATTTGATCAAAACCTTTAATGACATTACCCTTAGAATAACTAGTAGTAATTGAACCATCAACTAATTCTTGTTGAATAATAATTTGATTAGAAGCTAAAAATAAACTCGCAATTTCTTCAACCGCATCCAAAAAGCCACCACCATTATTTCTAACATCAATAATTAACTTTTTAGCACCCGATTTCAATAAAGAATTCAAATGATTTTTAACTTCATTACCAGTATCTTCACCAAAACTATTAATTTCCAATAAACCAATATTATCATTAATCATTCTCGAATCAGCTGTCGCATGAATAACATCACGAACAATATTTAAAGTAACTATCGCATTATTACGCAA
The DNA here is from genome assembly GCA_023387245.1 of Bacillota bacterium. Classification (GTDB taxonomy): domain Bacteria; phylum Bacillota_I; class Bacilli_A; order Erysipelotrichales; family Erysipelotrichaceae; genus DUUI01. Next base: position 4,612 of record JAEWIH010000019.1, read on the forward strand.
AAACTCAATAGTAACACTCGACCCTTTTTCACCTCTAACTAAATTAGATAATTCATTTGATGACTTAGTACTAACATCAATATTATTAACTTTATTAATAATATCACCCGCCATCACCCCAGCCTTAGCAGCCGGTGAATTAGTCAAAACTCTTTGAATAATCGGCTGACCATCAATGACGACATAAACAACACCAATTCCACTAAAATTTTGATTAATAGAACCAGTAAAAGAATTATATTCTTCCTTAGTCATATATGAAGTATATTCATCACCATTTTTTTCCAACATACCTTTAATCGCATTATTAATAATTTCTTGTTTTGGATCTTTTAAAGTGCGTGAAAAATACCATTGTGAATTTAAAACGTTATAAATTTTATTAAACTTTTTTAAATATCCATCATTTTTAACGGGAGCATCAAATAAAGCTGCACTCGCCGCTTTTTTAGCCCCATTATTTAAACCAAAATTATAACTACTAATCCCAGTAACAATTACTAAAACTAAAAATATTAAACATAAAATAATAATTAACTTTTTACTAAATTGTTTTTTAGGACGATGTTTTTTTAACTTAATAAAAATCTTTTCATCATTATCATGATCATTAGTAAAAACTTTTTCATCGTTGTTCATTAATAATTACCTCTAACCTTCAATCCATACCAATGTTGAGGATTTTCTCTACAAGGAGCAACACCACCTCTAGCCGAACATGTCCAACTCAAATCCATCCATTGACCATTAGGAGTAAAATTCAAATAACCATTCCAACTATCTAAATATTCTTTTAAAGATTTAGTACCTAAATAAATAACTTCATGATGTAAATGTGGCCCAGAAGAATTACCACTAGAACCAACAGTACCAAGCAATGTACCAGCACTTATTTTTTGACCAGTAGTAACATTAACTTTTTCTAAATGAGCATAAAACAAGCCATATAATTTACCATTCATCGATACAATCGTCATAACTTGATTGCCACCCCAATTCTTTTTATAACCACAAGTATTACCAATATAGCCATAAGTAGGGCAACCTGACCAAGCATTAACAACAATTCCTGGTCCTGTAGAAGTAACGGCAGTTCCTACTCCAGCCGCTAAGTCAACACCATAATGAACACCACCACCCGGATAATACCAAGCACCTGCCGAAACCCAGAAATGTTTAACTGGATATGACCAACCACCATTATGAGTAGCTACATCAATACTATCAACATTCGACTTAGAACTAGAACCAACCGATTTTTGTCGTTTTTCATATTCAGCAATTTGTTGTAGTGACATCGTAACTAATTTCTTTTCATTTTCACTAAATTTAATCGCCGCTTTTTGTGTATTAGCATTTTTGACTAAATCAGCCTCTTGTAATCTAAACTCTTTAACCAACTTATCATATTCTGATTTAGCCGATTCATAAGACCGTTTTAATTTTTCAGAATTTTCTCTCTTTTGTTCTACTTGTTGTTTCTTTGATTCTAAATCTTCTTTTTGTTCTAATAACTGTTTACGCAAAGAAGCCATTTCATCAATTTGGCTTTTATCATGACGATTAATTCGATTTAATAATTCAACTCTTTTCAACATTTCCGAATAAGAATGACCACCAAAAATAAAAGCAATAGTCGAATTGACATGTAAATCTGCTTGTCGCTTAACTAAACGCTCTTTAATTTTTAAATCTAATTCATTAATTTGTTGCTCTTTTAAAGTAATATCTAAATTAATTAAATCTATTTGATTATCTAATTCACTAATAGCCCGCCCTAAATCTTCCATGTTTTTTTCAGCTGCTATAATTTGATTTTGATATTTCTCAGCTTTATCTAAATTAGATTTTAAATCAGCCCGCGTTACATTTAATTCTTTATTAATTTTTTTCAATTCAGCAGTTTGTTTAGAAATCTTTTCATCAAGATATTTTTGATATTGCATACAAACTGCTTTATTTTCACTAGTAATTTTATTTGAACACAATTTTTTATATTTAGATTCTTCTTGTTCAAAATTAATAGCCAATATCGGTAATGTACTAACTATTAATAAACAAATTATTAAGACAGTAATAATTTTTTTCATTAACGCACCCACCTTAAATATCTAGTTACGGAAATAAAACTTCCTAAAAAACCAATTATCATTGATAATAATAAAATTACTAGCGAAACATTCAATAATAATGGCATTGGCATCGCAATCGGCAAAACATTAAATAATGGTATTGTTGCTGAATTATAATAAAACCATAAATAGGCAAAAATAATTAATGCGATTGGAATAATAGCCCCAAAAATACCAATCAAAATTCCTTCTACTAAAAACGGAGAACGAATAAAATGATTAGTCGCACCAACTATCCGCATAATTTCAATCTCTGTTTGCCTTGAAAAAATAGATAATTTAATCGTATTACTAATTAGAAAAATTGTTAATAAACATAAACTAATTACTAAAATACTACCACCTAAACGAATAAATTGTAAAGCATTAACTAAATTAGTTGCCCCTTCACCACCATCTTTAATTTGTTCTACCCAAGTCATACTTTCTAATACGCTTTTTATTTGATTTAAATCATTCGCATTTTTAGCCTTAATAACATAGGAATGTAAAAACGGATTTTGATCACCACGCAAATAACTATATTCTTGTCCTTGCTCTTTAATATAATTTTCTAACTCAGCATCTTTAGAAATAAATTCAACTTGATTTACAAATTGTAAAGATTCTAGAGTAGTTGTTATTTGATCAATTTCATTTTCATGCTGACGCTTAACACTAACCCAAACTTCGATCTCAGCTTCAATAGAACGAGTCATTGATACTATATTATCAGTAACAATTAATACCGATCCTAAAAATAACATCGTAAATACTACTACCGCTACCGAACTTAATGTTGTCGCAAAATGTCTAAAAAAACCAATAAACCCTTCTCTTATAGGTCTAAATATGAGTCTTATCATGAACATACCCTCCTACATTTAAATCAGCAACAACATGTCCTTGATCTAAAACGATTGTTCTTTTTTTATGATTATCTACTAATCCTTTATCATGAGTTACCATAACAATAGTCGTCTCTTCTTCTTTATTAATTTTTTCTAACAATTGGATAATTTCACGACTCTTTTCAGGATCTAAATTACCTGTTGGCTCATCAGCAATTAAAACACATGGCCGATTGGCAATCGCTCTTGCGATCGCTACTCTTTGTTGCTGCCCACCAGATAATTGACTTGGATATGAATTAGCTTTTTCACTCAAATCAACTAAAGCTAACACCTCTCTAACTCGTTGACGAATTTTTGATCTTGGCATCATTAAAACTTCTAAAGCAAAAGCCACATTTTCAAACACCGTCTTTTTAGATAGTAATTTAAAATCTTGATAAACTACTCCAACACTTCTTCTAAAACGAGGAATTTTAGATCTTTTCAACTTAGCAACATCAACATTATTAATCTGAACAAGTCCAGATGTTGGCGCTTCTTCAGCATCAATTAATTTAATTAATGTCGATTTTCCACTACCAGTCTTACCAATTACATATATAAATTCACCTTTAGCTACATCTAAATTTAAATCATATAAAGCATTAGTTCCATTTTTATATTTTTTATAAACATTTCTAAGAACTATCATTTTAACTACTCCTCTATTAAATAGCTAAAACCTTCTCCCTTAACCTCAAATACTTGGCTAACAATCAAAAAGGCATTAGCATCAATATCCATTACCATTTTATGTAATAAAGGATATTGTGAATTAGAAACTACGCACATAATCACTTTTTTAGAACGATTAGTATAACCACCAACCGCTTCTAAAAGAGTTACACCGCGATTTAATTTCATAAATATTTCTTGTTGAATATTTTCATAATAATCACTAATAATATAAACCGTCTTAGCATTTTTACCATGAGAAATAATAAACTTATCAACAACAAAACCACAAACTAAAACCGAAACAAAACCAATTAAAACGGCACTAACCCCGTAAGAAATTATCCCTAATAAAATGGTAAGACCATCAGTAATCATTACTAAAATAGCCACTTTAATATTAGTAAACTTATTAATAATTAGTGGCGGGATATCCATTCCGCCAGAACTAGCTCCTGTTCTAAAAATTAATCCCATACCCACACCATATAAAATACCAGCATAAATACTAGCTAATGTTATTTCTAAATTTAGTTTAACTGGGAAAAACATTAATAGCCGAATTAAAAGTGGATATAAAATCGTTGAACCTAAAGTTTTTAAAGCAAAGGCATTACCCAAAAATAACCATCCCAAAATAAACGTAATAATTACAATGGAATCAATAATAATTTGTTCACTTATACCAAATAATGGTGATAAAGCTACAGCAACACCCGCTACTCCACCCGAAATAATATTAAATGGAATAATAAAATAGCTTACAGCTATTGCTAAACATAAATTACCAATAATTAAATTAGCTAAATCACGTATTTTAAATTTAGTCATTATCGTCCCCTACTTTAAATTCATTCTTAAATATGCATCAATAAAAATATCTAATTCTCCATCCATAACCGCATTTACATTACCAGTTTCAGCTAAAGAACGATGGTCTTTAACTAAAGTATATGGCATAAAAACATAAGATCTAATTTGTGATCCCCATTCAATATTTTTTTGTTCTCCTTTTAAATCTGATATTTTTTCAGCCTGCTCTAATTTACGCAACTGTTCTAATTTTGATTTAATTAAAATCAAAGCCTGAGCACGATTTTGAGTCTGTGAGCGCTCTGATTGAACATGCACACTAATACCTGTTGGTATGTGAGTAATTCGAACAGCTGAATCAGTTTTATTAACATGTTGCCCACCTGCTCCAGATGCTCGATGAGTTTCGATTTCTAACTCGTTCATATTTAATTCAATTGGATCATCATCGTCCAATAAAGGCATAACATCGACACTCGCAAA